>QYQN01000136.1 GCA_007280895.1 Methylococcaceae bacterium | reverse complement strand
CGTTTTCGTGACTTTGTGCGCACGGTGTGGGGTGAAGAGAACTTACAAGAAAACCTGTCTTTTGTTGCCGAAAGCCTGTGTCTAGGTTCCTTGACTGCCAAACGAGGTGAACAGAGTTTGGAAACGATTCGTCGTTATCTATCCACTCAATTCTATAAAGACCATCTAAAAACCTACAAAAAACGTCCGATCTATTGGCTGTTTAGTTCCGGCAAACAAAAGGCCTTTGAAGGTTTGGTGTACTTGCATCGTTATAATGACAGCACCTTGCCCAGAATGCGTACCGAATACGTTACGCCGTTGTTAGGTAAATATGATGCCTTTGCCGACCAATTAAAAAAACAACTGGAAGATGCTAGTACCAGTGAAGCAACCTTATTAAAAAAAGAACTGCTAGCGCTGGAGAAAAAACAAACCGAACTGCGTGCCTTTGACGATAAACTCAAACACTATGCGGATAGACGTATCAAGCTAGATTTGGATGACGGCGTAAAAGTAAACTACGGCAAGTTTGGTGATTTACTGGCTGAGGTTAAGGCGATTACGGGTGGTAAGGAATGAGAAAGAATACTATTAATGAGATGCCTAGGAATCAATATGCTTAAGTCACTGAACATTAAAAATTTTAGGTCACTTGAAGATTTTCAGGTCACTAAACTTGGTCGAGTTAATTTAATAGTCGGCAAAAATAATTCAGGTAAAAGTTCGGTACTGGAAGCATTAAGAATTTATGCGGGCAATGCTAATCAAGCCTTATTAGAGAAAATTGCTCAAGGTCATGATGAGAGGTGTTTTCTAAATAAAAATTTATATGAAGGTCTTGATGCTTCATTGCCTTATGAAGATTTATTTACGCATAGAGCGTTTCCAGAGGGTGAAAATCCTATTGTTATCGGAGAGTTTGAGAGTGCTAGCGCATTAAAAATTTATCACGCCTACACGGTTGAAAAAGATTCCGTCGTTACTGATGAAGAAGGTAATAAAGAAACAATTAAGCGACCGATGACCATTACAAAGATTGAATTAACAACCTTTAACAAGGTGCTTAGTGAAGGACTCTTGATTAAAAAGAATGCCGACACGACGACTATCGATTTTAATGTTGTTAGCGCTGATTTTAGACGATATGTCACGGTGGGTAATCCAATGCCCTGTAGTTTTATACCCACGCAATTAGTCGCAATGAATGGGTTAGCCAATGCTTGGGATAGTATTGCTCTCACTGAGGCCGAAGAAATAGTTAAAGAAGCCATGAAAATAATCTTGCCTGAATTTGAAAATCTTACCTTCGTTAATGACTCTTCTTATAGTGAAAGTAAAGCAATTAGACGTGTTGCTAAAGTCAAAATTAAGGGAATATCACGACCAGTCCCTTTAAATAGTTTAGGGGACGGTATGTTGCGAATTTTGCAATTAGTGTTAAAGCTATTTTCTGCAAAAGGAGGTTTTCTTTTAATTGATGAATTTGAGAACGGCTTGCACTATAGCGTTCAGGAAAAAGTATGGCGCTTATTGTTTGAGTTATCGGAAAAGCTAGATATTCAGATATTTGCGACAACCCATAGCTGGGATTGTATTGAGAGTTTCGCAAAAGTGGCAATGGCTAAAAAAGACACTGATAGCGTGTTGTTTAGAGTGGGTAAAAGTGTTCGTACCAGTGATAAAGGACGGGTAATTTCAACTGTGTTCGATCAAGAGCAGCTATACAGTATTACCCAGTCTGATGTTGAGGTGCGTTAATGGCTGCCTCTAAGAAAATATTGTTAGTTGAGGGGGAGTCGGATAAAGGCTTTTTTGAGGAAATTTGTAAAAAGCTATCATTGGACGCCTCTGTACTGGTTGCTCCGCCAATTGATTTAGGTGGTACGCATAATACAAAAGGCGGTGTATCAAATCATCTGAAAATTTTGTTACCCCAACTAGATGATGGTCAAATTAGTCATATTGCAGTCGTTGTGGATGCTGATTATGATCAGAATGGTGGCGGGTATCAGAGAACAATGGCGAATTTGACTAAAATTGTTGAGCCTTTTGGGTTTGTAGTTGAAAACAAGAGTGAAACTGTAAGCGGTATATGTTTTAAAAACACAAACGGGTTAGCCGACTTGGGTTTATGGATCATGCCAGATAATAAGAAAGAGGGGATGCTGGAAGATTGGATAAAGTCTTGTGTAAGTGAGTCTGAACAAGAACTCTTTCAACAGGCTGTTCAAGCCGTAGATCAAATCAGTACGCCTAAATTTAAACCCCATTCATATTCTAAAGCTGAAGTGGCAACATGGTTGGCATGGCAAAAAAAACCTGGACAAGGGCTTTATGCAACGATTGAAAATAAACTTTTGAATGATGAATATCCGTTGTTTAAAAATTTAGAAGAATGGATGGTTAAGATTTTTCCTTAATACATTACATCGTATATGGCACCAAGTAGGCACTAGGTTGGCACCAAGTACAAAGTCAAATCTAAACTATGAGAATGGCATGGTTGAGCCTATCATCCCCCGATAAACCCACCAGTTCAAAACAAAAATACCGACTCAAAAGAGATAATCGTTAATGGAAACAAGCCAATTACAACAAGGTATCGAAGCCAAATTTGCCACAGGTTCTTCTCAGGAATACCGACTTGTTTTCTGGTACGACCCTGAGCAGAGTTTTCAGGAAGTGCTTGCAAGTCTGGTTATCCCTGACGTGACGATATTAGATATGGCGGGGCGTTCGCTGTTTGAGACTAAAAAACGTATAGAACTGGACGAGCCTAAAAGTCGTTTTTTATTGTACTTTCCTTATGCCGAACCTGAACCGGATAAAGATTGGTTTTTGGATATTCGTTTGTACAGTGAACAGTTTTATGCCGATGCCAATTCTTTGTTGTTGAACGAGCTGGGCCTTTCTAAAATGTCCTTAAGAGCGCACCTTCGCAGTCGGCAAGAGTTCTTCGCCAATAAACAGCGCACTGCTGCACTCAAGCGTTTTATCACCGAAAACGAGGATGAACGCTCGTTGGATCGTAAAATGTTGGCGGTTTTGGTTAAAGCTGATTCGGCGTCGTTACCAGATATTTTGTTAAGCCTGCTAAAAGATTATAGTCTTGGACTTGAGGCGGAGGCCTTGCCTTTAATGGAGGCGATTATAAAATTTAAGCTGGCAGAGGCGTTATGGTTAAGTGTGGCTGAGGATTTTGCTTATGAAACTAAAGATCCCAGTGTGCCTGATTTTGTGCTTAAACTATTTTGCACAGAATTATGGAGCCAGATTGAGGGCGCGGAACGCGATTGGTTATTGGCTAATGTGTTAAAAAAGGCGTCGGGTCGGGCGACAGCGTTGGCTTTTATGGCGAGTTGGCGGGACAGTCGTAGTTACGCGCAGTATCACGATAGGATTTCTCATTTATTAGGTCAGCGTTTAGGCGTGGCTGATAAATGTGCGTCTTATCCACCGCAGCAGTTAGTTGATTGTGTTAGTTTTGAGGCGGTTGAACAAGCACTTATTCGTGGTTTGGTAGGTGCTTTATTGGATAGGTCTACGGCGTTAGATCGGTCATTGTTTGAAGGTATTTTGTCGCGGCGTTTGGTGGAGCATTGGTGTTTATCCAGAAAAGAATATACGGCTATTTATGAGGCAATGCGCAATGCAGAGTTGTTGTTACATTTACGGCAACGTTTTGTGGATGGCTTTCATTATGCTTCTGCCAAAGCCATGTATGAGGCTTATTTGACTGATGTGTATCAATTTGATCAAGCGTATCGCTTGTTTAATGAGCATGTTCAGACCTTGGTTAATGTGGGTGCAGAAATTCTTAGGCAATTGGCTGAGGCCATAGAGAATTTATACACGCAGTGGTATGTGTATGAAGTGGGTTTTGCTTGGGATACCTTGCTGGAGCAAGAGCAACGTTTAACAAACTGGTGTTTGCCGGGCATTGCTTCGCAGTATAATTTTTATCAGGACAGGGTTAAGCCACGGCTTGCTTCTAAGCAAACCAAGCGTATTTTTGTGCTTATTTCTGATGCCTTCCGTTATGAACTGGCGCAAGAATTAAGCGTTATGATCAATGGTGAGCAGCGTTTTAAAGCAGAGTTGTCTTCGCACTTGGGTGTGTTACCCAGTTATACGCCATTGGGTATGGCGGCGTTGTTGCCACATAAGACCCTTGAGTATCAAGTCGGCAGCGGCACTGTTTTAGTGGATGGTCAATCAACGGTTGGTTTAGAAAATCGCAATACGGTACTGCAAAACTATAAGGGCTTGGCGGTGAGCTCAAAAGAGCTGCTGAGCTGGAGTAATCAAGAGGGGCGGGAAAAAATACGCGACAGCGAAGTGGTGTATATTTATCACGATACCATTGATTTTATTTGCGATAAACAAGGTGGTGAAGACAGAACGCCGCAAGTGTGTCGCACTGCACTGGCAGAACTCAGTGATTTAATCGGTCGTATTATTAATCGGTTGAATGGCAGTCAGGTGTTGGTAACCGCCGATCATGGTTTTTTGTTTCAACAAAAAGCCTTGGCTAAGTCAGATAAGACGGAGTTGTCGCTTAAACCTAATGGTGCGATTGAGGCAAAAAAACGTTATGTCGTGGGTGAAAATCTACCCTCTAATGAGCTGTATTGGAAAGGCAGAGTGGCGGATACCGCAGGTGCTTTAGGTGCTACAGAATTTATAGTGCCTAAGGGGGCGCAACGTTTTCACTTTGTGGGCGGTGCCAAGTTTGTGCATGGCGGGGCGATGTTGCAGGAAATCTGTGTGCCGGTGCTTTATATCAAAGAATTGCAAAAAGAACAGGTCGCCAAGCATGAGCAACAACGGGTGGGCGTGGTCGTGGTCAGTCAACCCATTAAGTTAGTCAATAATATCGATAAGATAAGTTTTATTCAAACCGATGCAGTGGCTGAAGGTTTTATCGCTAGGCAATTAGAGGTTTATATTGTCGACAGTGCTAATCGGCTGGTGTCTAGTCGGGAAACGCTTAACTTTGATAGCAGTGCTAAGATGATGGATGAACGAACACGTGAAGCACGGTTGAAATTAGTCGGGTCGGATTTTGATCGTCATGCTGCGTATACCTTGGTCTTGGAAGAATATGAAACACACACGCGTTATCAACAGTATGCCGTCACCATTGATCTGGCTTTTCAAGATGACTTTTTTTAAAGGAATGAGGGTATGAATGCAGTTGATGAGGAATTCGACGACTTCGATGATTTCGACGAGCAATGCGCTGAGCTTAAGGCGCTGCGTAGTGAAGATTTAGACAGTTTGTTGAATAAATATTTTGCTGGTCGGGTGGTTAGAAAAGATTTGACTAAGCAACTTAAAGAAGGTGCCAATGTGCCTGTTTATGTGCTGGAGTATTTGTTAGGTATGTACTGTGCGTCTGACGACGATGACGTGGTCAGGGTTGGTATGGAGAACGTCAAACGCATACTTACGGAAAACTATGTGCGTCCTGATGAAGCGGAAAAGGTGAAGTCGCTGATTCGTGAGCGTGGCAGTTACCGCATTATTGACAAGGTCAGTGTTAGGTTAAACCAAAAAAAAGATGTCTATGAAGCCTACCTTTCTAATTTGGGCATTAACGATGCCTTAGTGCCGACGCATATTGTTAAGGAAAACGAGAAGCTGTTAACTGGCGGTATCTGGTGCATTATTACCACGCAATACTGTTATGAAGAAGGGCAAAAAACTTCGCCTTTTTCCGTTCAAACGCTTAAGCCTATTCAAATGCCATCTATGAATATGGAGGAGATTTTTGAGGCAAGAAAACAGTTTACGTCTGATCAATGGCTGGATGTGTTGCTGCGTTCGGTGGGCATGGAGCCGACCAATCTGACCTTGCGCGTGAAATGGCATTTGCTTGCTCGCCTGATTCCCTTTGTTGAAAATAATTACAATGTCTGCGAATTAGGGCCGCGCGGCACGGGTAAGAGCCATGTGTATAAAGAATGTTCGCCCAATAGTTTGCTGGTTTCGGGTGGGCAAACGACGGTGGCTAATCTTTTTTATAATATGTCTAGCCGCCAAATTGGCTTGGTGGGAATGTGGGATGTGGTGGCTTTCGATGAAGTTGCAGGGATTCATTTTAAGGATAAAGACGGCATTCAGATTATGAAGGATTACATGGCTTCTGGTTCGTTCTCGCGTGGACGTGATGCCATTGAAGGCAAAGCGTCGATGGTGTTTATTGGTAATATTAATTACAGTGTGGACACGTTGGTAAAGACCAGTCATTTGCTGGCACCGTTTCCTGAAGCGATGATTGATACGGCGTTCTTTGATCGTTTTCATGCCTATATTCCAGGCTGGGAAATTCCTAAAATGCGTCCAGAGTTTTTTACGAATCGTTTTGGACTGATTACTGATTATCTGGCTGAATATATGCGCGACATGCGTAAACGCAGTTTTGCCGATGCCATCGATAAATACTTTAAGTTGGGCAATAATCTTAATCAGCGTGATGTGATTGCGGTGCGTCGCACGGTGTCTGGTTTGATGAAGCTGCTTTTTCCCAATGGGCTTTATGAAAAAGAGGATGTGCAACTGTGTTTGACCTATGCGCTAGAAGTGCGGCGACGGATTAAAGAGCAATTAAAAAAACTGGGTGGCATGGAGTTTTTTGACGTGCATTTTAGCTACATCGATAATGACTCGTTAACAGAGTTTTTTGTTAATGTGCCCGAACAAGGTGGCAGTCAGTTAATTGGCGAGGGTGTTACTAAGCCTGGTGTCGTGCATTTAGTCACTAAAGGCGTAACGGGTCAACTTGGCTTGTATCGTTTTGAAACACAAATGACGGCGGGTAATGGTAAACATTCTGCCTCAGGATTAGGTGCTAATGTTGCCGCTAAAGAATCGGTATGGGTGGGTTTTGATTATTTTAAAGGCAACTTAAATCGTATTAGCGTCACGGCTAAATTTAGTGAGCATGAATACCATCTCCATGCTGTTGAACTGTATAACACGGGGCCAAGTAATAAAATAAGCCTCGCCGCGTTGATAGCTTTTTGCTCTGTTTTAATGAACAAATCTGTTCAGGAGCAGATGGTTGTTTTGGGTGATATAACCTTAGGTGGGGTGACTAATCCCGTTGATGATTTGGCAGGTTGTCTGCAATTAGCGTTGGAAAGTGGGGCTAAACGCGTGCTGTTGCCGATGTCTTCTGCATCAGATATTCCCACGGTACCGGCTGAGATATTTTCAAAGTTTCAGATTAATTTTTTCGCAGATCCAGTGGATGCCGTTTATAAGGCACTGGGTGTGATGTGATAGGTAGCTAATTTTCATTAGGTCGGGTGCACAAGTGTTAAGCTAAGTGGCTACCAACGTAAAGAGGGGAAGAGTTAAGGGTTAAGCCGTTCGTGGTGAGCCTGTCGAACCATGAGCGGTTTAATCGTCCCTCCTTCGACAAGCTCAGGATAAACGGTCAAGCCTTGTTGAGTGCCCCGTGTTAAGTGGGTGGCCAGCTAAGTTAAGCATCCTTGCCGCAGTTTTAACGTAACAATGGTTGATTTATGAATACGACAGTAATTAATGACACGTCTTTTGCAGACTTTCTTTCATCAGAATTTTTGATGGGTAATATTGGGGCGCCTTTTGCGATAGGCTTGGCGGTGGGGTATTTTGTAAAAAAAATGTTGAAAACATTTTTATTTGTTGCGGGTGCCGTGTGTGTGGCACTCTTTGTGAGCGAGCATTTTGGCGTGGTTAGCATCACAGACACTGAATTACAATCTGCCGCGCAATCAGCAACGGCAACGGTTAAGACCTCAGGAGACTTTTTGGTTAACCGCTTATCCAGCATTACCAGTAAGGGCGTGAGTGGCGTTGCGGGCTTTTTTTTCGGGTTTAAAGTGGGTTAGTTAATTTACGCGGGGCGTTCTTGAACGCGCAGAGTAAACGTAACCGGGCCATTATTGACAAGTGCTACGCGCATGTCCGCTCCAAATTGACCCCAGGCAACTGGCGAATGCTGTTGCTTAGCCTGAGCACATAAATAACTAAATAACGCACGCCCTTGTTCGGGTGGCGCGCCTTCAGTAAAGCTTGGGCGATTGCCCTTATCGGTATTGGCGGCCAAGGTAAATTGCGGAATAAGTAATAAGCCGCCTTGAATATCACGTAGGCTCAGATTCATTTTATCGTTCGCATCAGCAAAAATTCGGTAATTTAAGAGACGTTCCACTAAACGTTCTGCCGTTTTTTGGGTATCTGGTTTTTCTATTGCAATCAATGCGACAATCCCTTGTTCTATTTGACCAAGCACTGCATTGTCTACCGTAACACTGCCGTTATTGACACGCTGAATTACCGTTATCATGCGTTTATTAGTGCGTAAATAATTCGCGTAACTTTTGCCCAGGGCTGTCTGCACGCATAAATGCTTCGCCAATTAAGAACGCATGAATACCATGAGCGTGCATTGTTTTAACGTCTTCAATCGTGTGTACGCCGCTTTCGGTAATTAATAAACGGTCTGCTGGAACCTGTGACTGTAATGCTATGGAGGTAGTTAACGATGTGGTAAAGGTGTGTAGGTCACGGTTGTTTATGCCAATTAAAGGCGTCTCTACACGTAACGCGCGTTCCAGTTCAGGTTGATTATGCACTTCAATAAGCACGTCCATCCCTAATTGTTTGGCAAGCGCAGCTAAGTCATGTAAGACGCTATCTTCAAGTGCCGCTACGATGAGCAAGATGCAATCAGCGCCCAGAGCCTGAGACTCATAAATTTGATAGGGATCAATCATGAAGTCTTTGCGTAATACAGGTAAAGGACAGAATTTTCTGACCATTTCTAAATACGCTTCAGAGCCTTGAAAAAAATCTTTATCGGTCAGGACAGATAAGCAGGTGGCACCGTTTCTTGCATAATCTTGAGCAATGCTTACGGGATTAAAATTCTCTCTTATGACACCTTGGCTGGGCGACGCTTTTTTTATTTCAGCAATGATGGCGGAGTCTTTAAGGGCAACTTTGCTTAATAAGGCGTGATAAAAGCCACGTGGTTTCTCAACCCCAGAGGCAATTTCTGCCAGTGCGCTGATGGGCATTGCGTGTTGGCGTCGAGCAACTTCCTCGGCTTTTTTAGCGAGAATTTTGGTTAATATCGTGGCGGGCGTAGACATAATAAATAAGTGTTAAGTGTTTGAGTAAGTGATTAAATCAGTGAACTTTTGCAAGGCAGCACCACTGGCAATGACCTCGCGAGCGCGCTCAATACCTGTGTGGAGTGTAGGCGTTAAATTCGCTGCATAAATAGCTGCCCCTGCATTAAGCAACACGATGTCCGTGGCGGCACCGGGCGTATTGCTAAAGACTTCGTGCATACGTTGCAAACTGCTTTGCGCAGTGAGGGCGGTCAGTGCTGATAACGGTGCACGTTGCAAGCCAAATTGTTCGGGCGTAATGGTGTAGCTGATAATTTGCCCGTGTTGAAGTTCGGTAATATGAGTGGGCGTAGCAAGGCTAATTTCATCCAAACCATCTTCTGCATTCACCACTAACACATGTTGACTACCTAATTTTTTTAACACTTCAGCAATGGGGTTAAGCCACTGCTGAGCAAACACGCCAATCAGTTGATTGGGGGCGTTGGCAGGATTCGCTAACGGGCCCAATAAATTAAATAAGGTACGCACACCCAATTCTTTGCGCACCGCAATAGTGTGACGCATGGCTCCATGATGTTTAGGCGCAAACAAAAAACCAATGCCTAGGGTATTGACTAAGTGAGCCACTTGTTCAGCATTTAAGTCTAAATTAACGCCCGCCGCTTCTAAAACATCAGCACTACCGCAGTGACTTGAGACCGAACGATTGCCGTGTTTGGCAACTTGAGCGCCTGCCGCCGCCGCTACAAATGCGCTTGTGGTGGAAATATTAAAGGTATTGGCACCATCTCCCCCCGTGCCGCAGGTGTCAACGATATGCTCGCCTTGAATAAGGACTTGGGTGGCTAAGTCACGCATTACTTCGGCAGCGGCAGTTATTTCATCGATACTTTCACCTTTGCAGCGTAAGGCAATAAGAAAAGCGGCAAGTTGTGCTGGACTCACCTGACCTGTCATGATGTCATGCATCACCGTGCGCATGTCAGCAGCACTGAGGTCATGCTGGGCTAATAATTGGGTTAATGCCTGTTGAATCATCATGAGCGTTGCGGGAGTAAAGAGGCTAAAAAAAACACTTATACATTCTGTGTCATTAAGAAATTGCGTAATAAATCATGTCCATGTTCGGTAAGAATTGATTCTGGGTGAAATTGCACGCCTTCGATTGCTAAGGTTTTATGTTTAACACCCATAATTTCTTCAATTTCACCAGCAGGGGTTTGTGTCCAAGCGGTTATGACTAAGCAGTCTGGTAAGGTGCTTTGTTGAATAACTAAGGAGTGATAACGGGTCGCGGTAAAGGGATTTGTCAGCCCTTTAAAAACACCTGTATCGTTATGATAAATCAATGAAGTTTTGCCGTGCATGATACTTTTTGCGTGAATAATGTCACCACCAAAGGCATAGCCAATACTTTGATGTCCCAAGCACACGCCTAAAATTGGACATTGTCCGGCAAATTTTAAAATAGTCTCAACAGAAATGCCCGCTTCTTTAGGTGTGCACGGACCTGGAGAGATCACAATTTTATCTGGAGCAAGTTCAGCAAGCGCTTCTGTGCTGAGTTGATCATTACGCACGACAATCACTTCCGCGCCCAATTCACCTAAATATTGCACTAAGTTATAAGTGAATGAATCGTAGTTATCGACCATCACTACTTTAGTGGCGGAACCTTGTGCGGGGGTAGTTAGTTCCTTCATCATTGTTGTTCTCCTTCTAAACCTGCTTCAGCCATAGCGACCGCCCGAAAAATAGCGCGTCCTTTGTTCATTGTTTCTTCCCATTCGTTGGTGGGGACAGAATCATAGACAATACCCGCACCCGCTTGAATGTGGAGGGTATGGTCTTTAATAATAGCCGTTCTAATCGCAATGGCGGTATCGACATTACCCGACCACGCAATATAACCAATAGCGCCAGAATAAATGCCACGCTTAATGGGTTCGAGTTCGTTAATGATTTCCATAGCCCGAACTTTTGGGGCGCCACTTACGGTGCCAGCAGGAAAGGTTGCGGCGAGTACATCAAAGGCATTTTTATCTGTCTGGAGCGTGCCAGTGACATTAGAGACGATGTGCATGACGTGCGAATAACGTTCGACAATCATTTTATCGGTGAGTTGGACGCTGCCAATTTGCGCAACACGGCCAGTATCGTTACGACCCAAATCAATCAGCATGAGATGTTCGGCAAGCTCTTTAGGATCGCTAAGTAATTCTTGCTCTAAAGCGGCATCGAGTTCGGGCGTTGTACCGCGTCGGCGTGTGCCGGCAATAGGCCGCACGGTGACGGTATTCTCTTCTAAGCGTACTAAAATTTCAGGCGAAGAACCCACCACATGAAAATCGTTTAAGTGTAAATAAAATAAATACGGCGAGGGATTTAAGCAGCGCAGCGCACGATAACAATTTAAGGGCGAAGCGGTATAAGGAATCGATAAGCGTTGAGACAGCACGACTTGCATGATATCACCATTGCTAATGTACTCTTTGGCTTTGCCCACAGCCGCTTCAAACCCTTGCTGGGTGAAGCCTGAAATAAAATCAGTCTCGTTGATGTGTTTGGGGTGAGGGTGTTTTTCTGGTTTAGCAGTGGATTCACGTAAGCTAATAGCGAGATGCTCTAAGCGGTTGAGGGCACCAGTGTAGGCGCGTTCTTCGGCTGGATTAGCGTGTGTTATAAGCAACATTTTGCCTGATAAATTATCAAAGACCAGAACATCCTCGGACACCATTAACAAAATATCTGGGCAATTTAAGGTGTCAGGTTTTTTTTGTTGCAGCGCTTTAGGTTCAATATAGGCAATGGTTTCATAGCCAAAATAGCCAACTAAACCGCCATGAAATCGTGGCAAACCTTCGATATCTGGAACAGAAAATGTGGCTTTAAATTCTTCAATCCAGTGCAAAGGATTGGCGTGCTGCTGAGAGCTGATGACGGTGCCGTTGTGTTCCGTCTGGATAGTATGGTCATAAATTTTTATCACGGTTGCGCAGGGTAAACCAATGATGGAATAGCGTCCCCATTGTTCACCACCATGAACGGATTCAAATAAATAAGAATACGCGCCGTTGGCTAATTTTAGATAAGCACTTAACGGCGTGTCCAAATCAGCAAGCACTTCTCTGCTAATCGGGATGCGATTAAAACCCTGTTGGGCGTAATGATCAAATTGTTCTGGTGTCATTCAAAAAGGGAGGCGTTATTTTTAAACTGCTCAATGATAGTGGCGAAGATTATAACCGATACCTGCTAGATTGGCAGAGTCGCCATGCATAAATACAGTTTTTACAAGATAACTATGTGTTTAGCGTTTAGAGTAGCTGTGCTGCGGACGCTATTGCGCTAGCGGTAGCTCTCTTGTTAAATCATGAGTAAATTGATCGTGGATTAAGGTCTTTTGTAGAAGATTTTTATGGTTATTAATTTGTTCAGCAGAATAAGCGGCCAGCGGAGCAAATCCCCACACCGGCGCAGGCCAAGCACTATCAGTAGTGTATCTAACCACATGATGAATATGCAATTGAGGGACGATATTACCAATGCTGGCAATATTCATTTTATCGGCGTGGTAGGTTTGTGCCAATGTTTTAGCCAAGTACGTAGACTCCTCATTAAGTTGCAGGCGATCAGCATAATTCAATTCAAAGCTTTCGCGAAGATGTGGACGTTGTGGCACAAGAATAAACCAAGGAAAATAATGGGTATTAAGTAATAACAAACGACATAACGGAAAGTGACCTAACGAAATACAATCATGTTGTAATTGTGGGTGCAGAACAAAGGAATCAGGCATAGGTATATTAATAAAAAGTAGTGACGAGAAGTGCTGAGAACACGCCGCAGCGTTGAGTCCAAAAAACGGTGTATGCTGTATCGTTAATTGCTTAAGATTGTCATTTTAGCATTTACAATTACCTTTAAACGTATGTCGTATGAGATCCTTTTAAAGGAAAAAACAGTTACTTGAATAACACCCACTAAACACGGTAAGTTAATCCAGTTTAGTTCCCTAATAAAACGATCAGTTCTGTGCTATTCGTACTAATAATAAAAACGAGGATTCTTATGTCAGTTACCAGCCAAGCTGTACCTTCTGCGCCAACGTTGGCGTGGTCTATTTCTTTTCGTGTGTTGTTAGCGCTGTATCTTATTATTCCTGCCTGTGTGCTGTTGCAATGGTGTGATGCAGGTTTGTGGAACGGATATTTAAAAACTCATTTACCCAGTAGTCCAAACCATTTTTTATTGTTTCAAATTTTATTTGGTACGCCGCATATTATTGCCAGTGCCCTAATTTTAGTGACCAATGCCGAGTATCGGCGGCAGTATCGACGGCATGTGGGTGGCTTAACGTTGGTGTTGTTAGTGGTGTTTGGAGTGGGCAGTGTGTTTATTCCTTACCGTGTATTTTATGTTTTTGTTGCGGCGTGGACGGTTTTTCATGTGCTTAAACAACAGCATGGGCTTGCGCGGGGGGTGTGTAAGTTACCGACGTGGGCGTTTTATTTACTGTTGGGTTTAAGCGTAATGACAGGTCTGCTGGTGTATATCGGGATTTTTTTAAAGAATAGCTTAGGCGTGCAAGAAACAGAGTGGTTAAAACATCTGGCAGGTAGTGGTTGTGTGGCTTTATTTTGTACGGGCTTGTTATGTCAACGCATGCTTACTACGGCGCTGGGTAAATGGTTTTTGTGGGCCAATATTTTATTGGTGATCAGTAGCTTTTATTTTTATGTGCAAGACTATTATTTTTTCGCCATTTTAGTGCCTCGCTTGGTGCATGATGCCACGGCGTATATTTTTTATGTTACCCACGATCACAATAAACATGCAGTGCAGCCACAAAATACTTTGTATCGTTGGGCAAACTCTCTGCATATTCCTATTATTTTGGTACTGCCAGTGCTGTCGTTTACCTTAGCGTTTGTTTTGCAAGCTTATGGTGACACTATGGTGACGCTGGCTACGCGTTATCTTTTCGATGTACAGCTTAATAAAGCCGTAACCATTGGTGTGTTGGGTTATTTGGCATTGCTGCATTATTACTCTGAAGCCTTAACTTGGCGGCAAGGTTCACCCTATCGACAATTTATAGCGTTTACAAAGTAAGCGCGGTGATGCTTTGGGGTTGGGTAAGGCAGGTGAGGGGGTCGTCTGTTGTACAGCAGTGCAGTAAGCTAATGCGTTTTTGCCGTGCGAGCTGGCTTAGTGTCTCGACGCGTTGAGTAAACTGCTGTTGATAGTTGTTTAAGGCGAGAGTGTCGTCGGCATCGATTAAGAGCGTGCGCAGTTCATCGGTAAAATGAAATTGCCCTTGACTAGGTAGTTGGCGTTCCAGTGGGTCGTAGATGAATAGCAGCGCGACTTCGCAATGGTGACTAAGGTTAATGATGTGGGTGAGGGTTTTGTCAGTAAGTCCCCTAAAATCACTTAAGATGTAAACCAAGCTGCCAGGGTGCGCGTGGTGCGTTAGTCTGGCCAAAGCGTGGCTTAAATCAAGGCGTGTTGTGGGCGCGGGAGTAGGTTTACTGAGTGCGTTTAATAATCGCAATACGGCACGTTGACCATTTTGTGGTTTAAATTCTAGGCATTGTTGTTCAGAAAAAAGTTGTCCGCCGATGCGATCGCCGTGGTGATGGGCTGACCAAGCAAGCAGTGCTGCAAGTTTCGCCGCTTGAACTGATTTAAATACGCCTCGCGTGGCAAAGTGCATGGCGGCGCGATTATCAATAGACAAAAAAATCGGGCGTTCACGTTCCTCTTTAAAGACTTTGGTGTGCACTTTGCCCGTGCGTGCCGTCACGCGCCAATCAAGGCTACGAATATCATCACCTGGTTGATAGAGCCTTGATTCATCAAAGGCCATACCGCGCCCTTTAAAATGCGCGTTATATTGACCGCTTTGTCGGTTCGTGGCGGGTGCTTTTTTTTGTTTAATAGAGGTGCTAACTTTAGCTAAATCAATCAGCGATTTTAATGAAATGCTGACGCGTTCTTCCGCTGTGTGCTTGGTGGACGAGGCATTTGTTTTCATTAAGGTACCGCTACTCTAGCCAGTAATTCTGAAATCACATAATCTGCTGTAATCCCTTCTGCCTCGGCTTCGTAAGATAAAATCAAGCGGTGTCGTAAGACATCGTAGGCAAGGTCTTGAATATCTTCAGGCGCAACAAACTCACGTTGGGCAAGCCAAGCCTTGGCGCGTGCGCAGCGATCTAAGGCAATGCTGGCGCGTGGACTGGCACCAAATTGCAACCACGACGCAAGGTCTTTTCCATAAACGGCAGGTCGTCGCGTGGCGAGCACAAGTTGTAATAAATAATTTTCCAGATTTTCGGCCATGTAAATGTTTAGCACTTCTTGGCGTGCCGCAAAGAGTATGGCTTGGCTAAGGGGCTCAAACTCGGTATTTTGCTTGGGTGTGTGCGATTGCAGAGCTTCTGCTCTGACTAAATGCAGTATTGCTTTTTCATGAACGGCATCGGGATAATCTACGGTTACATGCAGTAAAAAGCGATCCAATTGCGCTTCTGGTAAGGGGTAAGTGCCTTCTTGTTCAATGGGGTTTTGGGTTGCCATTACCATAAATAAGTCAGGTAAAGGGTAGGTCGCTTTTCCCACAGTAATTTGTCGTTCTGCCATGGCTTCAAGTAAGGCGGCTTGCACTTTTGCTGGTGAGCGATTGATTTCATCTGCCAAAATTAAGTTGTGAAATAACGGGCCCTTTTGAAATTCAAAGCTGCCCTCTTGAGGACGAAATATTTCTGTGCCAGTTAAATCGGCGGGTAATAAGTCTGGAGTGAATTGGACGCGATGAAAGTCAGCATCAATGCCTTTGCTTAAGATATTAATCGCTCGCGTTTTGGCCAGTCCAGGTGCGCCTTCAACAAGGATATGCCCATCTGCGAGCAAGGCCACGCACATGCGTTCAATTAAGCGTTCTTGTCCAATGATGTGCTGGTTAATATAGTTTTTTAAATTGAGTACCGCAGTTTGTGTGGTGCTGATATGTGTTTTTTGAATGGATAGGTTCATTTTAACGAGATCAGTAAGTAAGTTGTAAAGGGTGAGCAGTAAGGTAAGTGTTACAGTTCACGCGTGGAGCTGAAGGTGATTTCTGGCCAACGTTCTTCCGTTAATTGTAAATTTACCCGACTTGTTGCTAAGTATACGAGATAGCCGCCACCGTCTTCAGCAAGGTTATCAAAGGCTTTTTTCTTAAATTCTTCAAGTTTTGTGGCGGATTCTGCACTGACCCAGCGGACGGTAGAAATGCCAATCGTATCGTAAACGCATTCCACATTGTATTCGCCTTTTAGGCGAAAGGCGGTGACATCAAATTGTAAAACACCCACGGCACCTAAGATAAGGTCATTATTTTTAAGTGGTCTAAACAACTGCGTTGCGCCTTCTTCGGTTAATTGAATCAAGCCTTTTTGGAGTGCTTTGGCACGAAGTGGATCTTTTAAGACGACGCGGCGGAACAACTCTGGGGCAAAATAAGGAATGCCACTGTATTTTAATGTTTCGCCTTGGGAAAACGTGTCGCCCACCTGAATGGTGCCATGATTATGTAAGCCGATAATGTCGCCAGGGTAGGCTTCTTCAACAGCTTTACGGGTATCTGCCTGAAAAGTGATGGCATTGGCAACTTGAATTGATTTGCCTAAGCGGACATGGAAGACTTTCATGCCTTTATCAAATTTTCCTGAGCATACGCGCAAAAAAGCCACTCTATCTCGGTGTGCAGGATCCATATTGGCTTGAACTTTAAAGACAAAGCCAGAAAACTTTTCTTCGTTAGGATCAACGTTACGTTGCTCAGCTGCACGTGATTTAGGTGCGGGGGCAAATTCAGCAAAGGCGTCGAGAAGTTCTAAAATACCAAAGTTATTAATGGCTGAGCCAAAAAAAACTGGGCTAAGATGACCATTTAAGTAGTCTTCAAGCACAAATTCGTGGCTTGCACCTTTAACTAATTCAATTTCATCGCGTAATTCTGAGGCTTGGTCGCCAAGTAACGTATCTAATTTGCTGTTGTGCAGACCTTTAATAATTTCTGCTTGGGCAATTTTGCCGCCATGTTGTGCACTGAATAAATGAATTTCATCTTTATAAAGATGGTAAACGCCTTTAAAGCGTTTACCCATGCCGATAGGCCAAGTGATAGGCGCACATTTTATTTTTAGGACATTTTCAACTTCGTCCATGAGTTCGATAGGTTCACGGCCTTCGCGGTCAAGTTTATTGATAAACGTTAAGATGGGGGTGGCGCGTAAACGACAGACTTCCATTAAATTAATGGTGCGTTCTTCTACGCCTTTGGCAACGTCAATGACCATTAAGGCAGAGTCAACGGCGGTTAAGGTGCGGTACGTGTCTTCAGAAAAATCCTCATGCCCCGGCGTATCCAGTAAATTTATAACACAGTCTTGGTGTTCAAATTGCATGACCGAGGTGGTCACTGAAATACCCCGTTCTTTCTCCATTTCCATCCAGTCTGAGGTGGCATGGCGTGCCGCTTTTCTGCCTTTAACTGAGCCGGCGAGCTGAATGGCACCGCCAAATAATAAGAGCTTTTCAGTGATGGTGGTTTTCCCCGCGTCAGGATGGGAAATAATAGCGAAGGTGCGCCTACGCTCAAGTTCTGATCGTGTGTGTGACATGGATGCTGGACAGGTGATAAAACAAGAAGTCAGTATGAGACCACGAATTATAGCTGAAATCAGTAGACTCAAGTAGAGCTTTAGCGTGGGTAACAGCAATTCTCATTATGGCAGGTAACGTCAAGGTGGTGTTCAATAGTCTCAGCCGATGTAATAGTCGTCATGGGCGCACGCACTAACAGCCGTGCCTAAGCAACACACTGACCAATGAATGCGTCCCTACCAATTGATGCAGTTAAGCTATATTTTGAAAAATCGCATTGTTTTATCGGGACTACCCATAGGACGCAATAGGCGATATGACTGCATGGGTGCACGAGGTAAAGCACCAACAGTAGGCGTTTCGCCTAAAGCATCTATTGTTGATACGCAACCG
>QYQN01000094.1 GCA_007280895.1 Methylococcaceae bacterium | reverse complement strand
GAGCCCGAAAATACACGCGCCGCATTATTAATGCACTGGGCAAAAATGATGACACGTTTTTAATTGATGATCGTATCTTCCAAGCCGCAGAAATCGGTAGGATTCATGCAAGAGTGGCTTAAATTTTGGCGAAGGTATTGATTTGGTAGACGCCGGTCAAATACGCCCAGACAGCTATTTAACGGCTGTTCGCTACAAGGACAACCACAAAATCTTTTTAATTGTCAGTTTCACTACAATATTCTGCTTCTATGAAATATAAAACCCTCGCCATTACCGATGCTGAACAACTTATTAGAGACGCCAAGCCGATGATTTTGGACTGTCGGGACTTAAAAGATTATCGAGCCGGACATTTGGAAGATGCTCTGCATGTCCATGAAGACTTAAAAGAGGCTTTAATTAATCGCGGTGATAAACAGCGCAGTTTATTGATTTATTGTTATTACGGTCATGCCAGCGAGCACCTTGCCGAATTTTTCAGTGATTTCGGTTTTAAGGATGTTTACAGTCTGGAAGGCGGCTATTCGAGCTGGAAAGATAAGCATCAGGAAGCCTGATGGAGCCTGAAATACGTTATTTCTTATAAAACATCCAAACTTGTTAATTCAGGAGATTGAAATGGAAGCATTGCCCCGTGATCTAGCCCTACGCATTGCCTTGGCCTCCCGCATTTTGCCGGGTATCGATATCTCCAGGCTGCTGGAAATACTACATGAGCGCGTAGGTTCACCGTTGGATGATGAGAAATTAAAAGCTGTCACCGTCACCAATCTTAAAACCGGTTTAGGTAGTCTGGATGGCGAAGAAGATGGCGAAGACATCGGTATTGGTCTTGCCAATATCAAATTAGCGGTGCGTTATCTGTGGGGCGATGAGGCCGAAGATGAAGACCTGCCGGAAATTTTAAGCTATAGAGACGGCGATATGCCCGATTCCATCCGGGTTGCGATAGGGTCAAACAGCGGCGCGCTAATTAACGGACATTTCGGTTCCTGCATTCGCTACCTGGTTTATCAATTATCACAAGATGCTTATAAACTGGTCGATATTCGTTCTACCCTGGATGCCGACAGCAGCGATGATAGGAATCTGTTTCGCGCCGATTTGATTAGGGACTGTCATGTGCTGTTTGTGCAATCTATCGGAGGCCCGGCTGCGGCTAAAGTGATACGTGCCGATATTTATCCGATCAAGATTCCGGATGTCACCGAAGCCGTAGATCAGCTTAAGGAATTTCAACAGGTATTTGCTGCGCCACCGCCCTGGTTCGCCAAGGCACTGGGCCGTTCTGCCGAGGAATGCGTTAGGTTTACCCATGATGAGGACTGTTAAGTTTCGCAGCAGTATCCCTGCTATCCCTGATGGCGAGGCGCACGCTGAGTTATTAACTCCTGAATTAACCGATTGGACGGTAGATCGAAAATCACAACTTGACTATTCCTATGAACGTTTCGCGCTAGCCAAGATTTTTGTGTTTCGTAAATGGTGTGAGCAGGCAGCAGAGCGACAGGTGCTCGCGCCGATCGATCTTTCTGGATCCTGCAAGTATGGTAGCCTGTTTATGAATCAGGTTTTTGGTGGATCTATTTGCGGTCACTACGAACACCAATACAATCTTATCGGAGGGCGTATTGTCGATCTCAGTCATGATGCGCTCGACGTCGGCAGAATCATCAACCCCTATCTTCATGAACCCGACTATTTTTCTATCCCGGAAAAGCGGGCCTCGTTAAATAGCTGTTTGCCGCGCGTTGAACGCTGGGTAGTCCAATTCCTGCTTGAGATTGAAAGCCCTCGTATCCGTGATCTTACCAGGCTGTAAAGTCTTATAGGCAGGACGCAAAAACGTAAAGCCCTTAAAATCAACTTAAAGAGAAAAAACAATGAACAATGAATATAAATCAATCGTAGATGAGTTTCAGATTAAGCTTAAAAAATTGCAGGAAGATAGTAAGACTGACAGCGATCATCCGGAATTGTTAAGTAAACATCAGAAGACATGTCTTTTTGATAAGTGGCAAAAAATAGGTAAGTTGTTGATGGATTTTGAAGATATAGATAACGAGCCAGAAATGACAGGCTTGGAACAAGCAGCAAAAATAGGAAAGTTTTTGAAACGTAAACAGGAAAAAGAGCATTAAAATGATCTAAGCAATGAGCGTCGCATTCCAGGTTCCCAATCAGGAGATTGGGAACCTGTTTCAAGCTAATAGCACGTCGCTTAAATGCCCATAAGCCGGTAAGGTTTCAATCCGTTTATCTTCCAGCGGCTTACCCACCGTAAAATGATAAAGACTCTGAAATTGTTCGTCCTTGAAGCCTAAAAGTTCATGCACGCTGTCATCATAATAACAGCCTATGCCTGTGCCGCGATAGCCTGTCGCTTCCGCTTCCAGATAAAGCGTTTGACCTATCAAGCCGCATTCCCAGAACAAATGACGATAAATCCAGGGGGCGCCATTGATGCTTTCACCAAATTCCGCAACCATGGCCAGGCTGAAGGCGCTGTCGCTGGCGATGGGTTGATGACAGGACAGTGTTTTGGCTGTCTGTTTGCAATCACCTGAATGCAGATGATATAGCGGCAAAGTTTCGGATACTTTTTGCCAATCGAAATCGACCTGGGTCGCGGCCTGTAATGATTCAAGGGCATCGTTATGTCTCGGCAATGCATAAATGCCAGGAGATAAACCTTCAACCCGATGGATGAAAATAAACAGATGAATTTTCGGCGGCCAGCGCCATAATTCGAACGCGGCTGTGGTCGGTAACAGGGAAGCCAGCATCCGGTAAAAATCAGTCTGTGGCATTGGTTCCATCTTGCCGTCAAACTGTTGCGCACTGCGGCGCTGGCGGATGATTTGCGTCGCCGTAAAGGTGCAAGGTGACAGCGCAGTGGACTGTCGGACGGCGCTCAATTTGGGTTCTTCAGTGTGCGGTTTGCTTGCGTCCGCGGAGACTTCATCGATGATCGGCCACTGATACATATGGTAGGCGCGAAGGCTGTCGGCTTTACCGATCCACTCTCCTGTTTGCTCGGCTTCCAACAGAGTCTTGATAGCTAAGGGCTTGCCGTTGTCCTGAGTTTTAATCCGACACATAATATCGGGAGATTCATGCTCCTGTTTTTTAAAATCGTCCCGAGCCAGTCCTAAGAGATGGGAAATTTCTTCATCAGACCATTCAGCCAGCAATTCAACCGACCAGCCCAGCGTCGTCGCCGCGTACCGCAACGCGCCCAAGGCATGGCCTATGTCATGCTGGCAATAGCGGAAGGCTCTCTCGCCGTATTTCCAGGCTTCCCGCCAATGGATGGAGGATAAGCCTATCAGTAGGTCGGAATCGAGCTCTTTGTCCGAAAACCGACAACGCTGTTCAAGGCTATGATCATGACTGACATAGTGGTAGACGCCTGAGGTAATGACGTTGCCGGTGCTAATTAAATAAGCTTCAGTCGGGTGCAGGTTGCCGCTGGAAGGATTGCAGCGTAAGGCCCAGCGACTTGGGCCGAATTACTTCCAGGCCGACAGGCCAAAAGACAGTTCCAGCAACAAACCCACATTGGCCAGATTTAACGATTGTGCGGCTATTGTTTCAGGCTGGTCCAAATCGCTAAACAGCGGTTCGAGCTCTGAGCCGGGTAAGGGCAGCGAGATGATATCGCAACCGGAAAACCGCCGGAACGGTTCTGGTTGGTCTTCCCAATCGATAGACTACGGGCCGTTGGCGTAGTGTTCCAAGCGATGCTTGGTGCGGTTGTGGTAGTTTAAAACGGTTTCGGTTTGTTTATTCATCATGGGTTAAATAAATAGAGGGCAGCCAGATTCTATATAGGTAAATTTCGTGCTAACTGTGGACAAATGCCCGGTTTAAAGTCATTAACCCGCTTAGATTCCATGGCCAAATCTTCAACCCAGCAGCCTATTGGGTTGCCCAGGTCCAGGTCTTTATCTTCAAAGCGCACCAGAAAAACGCTGCGCGTCGGCTCTTCTTCCACATGGCCAATTAAAGTGATGACACCCCGCGTTCCGGCTTCGGCTAATAGCTCGCCTTCAGCGCCATCGGGTATCGAGCCATCATCGCTAATCGTTTTGGCAGCATAGACGACATCGCCTATCTCTAAATCTTCTATTTTCATGCTATCTCTCCGTTGAATTGTAGCAAAGCTTACATTGTCAGCTGAATGTATGATCGAAACCTGTTTGATAACTCATTACTTGTTGTTTGACTTGTTTTTAACGCCTTGTTAAACAAGCAGTTAATAAATAAATAACAAAATGGCATACAGGTTGCTTTATGTATTTACAAGATCGATGCCACAACCTTAGGAGAGCATAAAAATGATTACATTAACAGAAAAGGCCATTAGCGCTGTCGGCCGTTTTATTGCCGGATCAGAAACACCGACAGCGGGTTTACGGATAGAAGTCACCGATGGCGGTTGTTCCGGTTATCAATACGGCTTGAAACTCGAAGGCAGTCATACGCCCGAAGACACCATCATTGATTGTGGCGACATGAAAGTGTTTATTGACCCGTCCAGTATGCCGATGCTGGACGGCATGACCGTCGACTTTCTCGATACCATCGAAGGTTCGGGCTTCAAGTTTACCAATCCTAACGCGGCCAAGAGTTGTGCTTGCGGTACTTCGTTTAATACCAGCGCCGAAGGCACTGGTACCAAAACCTGCTCTTAACACAACAGCAAAGCCAATCCGAGGATCAAACCATGTGGGACTATTCAGACAAAGTAAAAGAGCATTTTTTTAACCCCAAAAATGCGGGTGCTGTTGTTGATGCGAATGCGACAGGCGAAGTGGGTTCCATCAGTTGCGGCGATGCGTTACGGCTGACGTTGAAAGTGGATGATGACACTGAAGTGATTCTTGAGGCGGGCTTTCAGACCTTTGGCTGCGGTTCGGCGATAGCTTCGTCATCGGTGCTGACCGAAATCATCAAGGGCATGACGCTGGACGAAGCCGCCAAGGTTACCAATCAGGATATTGCCGAGCAGCTCGAAGGTCTGCCGCCAGAAAAAATGCACTGCTCGGTTATGGGACGTGAAGCCTTGCAGGCGGCGATTGCCAATTATCGCGGCGAGGTGTGGAAAGATGATCACGAAGAAGGCGCGCTGATCTGCAAGTGTTTCGCAATCGATGCGGTGATGATAGAGGAAATGGTCTGGGCCAATAAATTACGCACCGTTGAGGATGTGACCAACTTTACCAAAGCGGGTGGCGGTTGCGCGGCTTGCCATGAAGACATCGAAGCGATACTGGAAAAAGTGCTGGCCGAAAAAGGCGAGAAATTTGATCCGGACGCGGCCTCCGTAGTCGCCCCGGCAAAGATTGCCGCCGTTAAAGCGCCGCTGACCAATTTGCAACGCATCAAAAAAATCGAGATGGTGTTGGAATCCTTAAGACCGGCGCTAATGGCGGATGGCGGCGACGTCGAGCTGGTCGAGGTTATCGGCAACACCGCTTACGTGAACATGACCGGTGCCTGCAACGGTTGCCAGATGGCGGCGATGACCATTGCGGGCATACAACAACGCTTGATGGAAGTGATGGGCGAATTCATTAAAGTCGTTCCTGCTTCTGAGATGGCCAAATTAGTCAACATCGAGGTGGCGTGATGAGCGACATTTATCTGGATAATAATGCCACGACCAAGGTCGATCATGCGGTGGTCGATGTGATGATCCCTTATTTTCTCGAGCAATACGGTAATCCGTCCTCGATACATAAATTTGCCGACGGTGTAGCGCGCGGGCTTAAACATGCGCGGCAACAGGTTCAGGCCTTGATCGGCTGCGAGCATGATTCTGAAATCATCTTCACCTCCTGCGGCACCGAATCCAACTCGACGGCGATACTGTCTGCGATTAAAGCGCAGCCGAACAAGAAGGAGATCATTACCACGATGGTCGAACATCCGGCCATTTTGAACGTCTGTGATTATCTTGAAAAAGAAGGTTACACTATCCATAGAATGCCGGTCGATAAAGCCGGGCGCTTAAATCTGGAAGCCTATAAGAAGCTGTTATCCGAGCAGGTAGCATTGGTAACGGTGATGTGGGCCAATAACGAAACCGGCACGATTTTTCCTGTAATAGAAATGGCGGAACTGGCCAATGCCGCAGGCGTGATGTTCCATACCGATGCGGTGCAGGCGGTCGGCAAGCTGCCGATGATGTTGCAGGATACCAAAATCGATATGTTGTCTATCTCCGGACATAAATTACACGCCCCCAAAGGCATAGGCGTTTTATATTTGCGGCGCGGTACCCGTTACCGTCCGTTGTTGCGCGGCGGCCATCAGGAGCGGGGCAGACGGGCCGGGACTGAAAACAGTGCATCTATCGTCGGTCTCGGCAAAGCCTGCGAACTGGCCCTAGAGTATATCGAGTATGAAAACACCGTCGTTAAAGCGATGCGCGACCGGCTCGAACAAGGTATTACCGAACTTATTCCGCATTGTTTTGTGACCGGGGATCTGTACAACCGTCTGCCCAATACCACTGATATCGCGTTTGAATACATCGAGGGTGAGTCGATTTTGATGCTATTGAACAAAGCCGGTATTGCGGCCTCCAGCGGCTCGGCCTGCACATCAGGTTCTCTGGAACCCTCGCATGTAATGCGGGCCATGGACATTCCCTACACCGCTGCGCATGGGACGATACGCTTTTCGTTTTCGCGCTATAACACTATGGCGGAAGTCGAGAAAGTCATCGAAGTAATGCCGGGCATTGTTGCGACCTTGCGCAAATTGTCGCCGTATTGGGAAGGCGATGGCCCGGTGGCCGATCCTGAAAAAGCCTTTGCGCCGGTTTATGCGTAGCATGTATTTACCTTTCCCTTTGAAAAAGGGGGATCGAGGGGGATTTATTTAAAAAATCTTCCCTAACCCCTCATTTTCAAAGAGGGGGACTGAATAATTACCGTGAAAGCATTACAAATTATGAAATCACAAAACCGCCATATCATCATAGACGACACCACGCTCAGGGACGGCGAGCAATCGGCCGGCGTTGCTTTTTCGTTGGCCGAAAAGCTGGTTATTGCCACACAACTGGCAGGCCTGGGCGTGCCGGAGCTGGAAATCGGCATTCCGGCCATGGGGCAGGTGGAAAGAGATGAAATAAGAGCGATTGCCGCGCTGGGTTTGCCGGCAAAGCTGCTGGTCTGGTCGAGAATGCGCCGTGACGACCTGCACGCCTGCTTGGGCTTGAAGGTGGACAGGGTGGATTTATCCATTTCTGCCTCCGATCAGCATATCCAGCACAAGCTTAAACAAAGTCGGCAATGGGTATTAACGACTATTAGCAGCTGCGTTCAGGAAGCGCGGAGTCTGGGCATGGAAGTTTGCGTCGGTATGGAGGATGCCTCGCGAGCGGATGTGGATTTTTTGATACAGATGGCCCAAACCGCGCAGTTGGCAGGGGCGAGTCGGATTCGTTTTGCCGATACCGTCGGTATTATGGAGCCGTTTGGCGTATTCGAAACGATTAAAAAATTAAGGACCGCAACCGATCTGGACATTGAAATGCACGCCCATGACGATTTGGGGCTTGCTACGGCCAATACGCTGGCGGCGGCGTTGGCAGGAGCGACCCATGTCAATACCACCGTGAATGGCCTCGGCGAACGCGCCGGAAATGCGGCGCTGGAGGAAGTGGTCGTTGGCTTAACGCAACTCTACAACTTTGAAACCGGGGTTGATTTGCATAATCTACCGGTTCTTTCCGAACAGGTTGCACGGGCCTCGGGTGATGCGATAGGCAGCAGGAAAAGCCTGATTGGCAAAAACGTCTTCAGTCATGAAGCGGGCATTCATGTCGATGGCTTGTTAAAGGATCCAAACAATTATCAGGGTGTTGATCCCGCGCTGGTGGGACGCAGTCATCAACTGGTACTCGGCAAACATTCGGGCACGCAAGGCGTGATTCACGCCTATCAACAAATAGGCATTGCGGTCAGTCGGCTACAGGCACAAAGCTTATTAACCGTGGTTAGACGCTTTGTCAGTGACACCAAACGAGCACCCAAAACCGAAGAACTTAATCTATTTCATCAAAACCTTTAGAGGACGCCATCATGAACGAAGAGAAAGAACAGCAATGCAGCGAAGCCGATGTTAAGGAAATCCTGGACATTCCGGATCAGGACGATAGGTATCCGGCCTCTTTTTTTAGGAAACCGGGGCCGCCGATGCTCGGCAACACCGGTTGGCGTCTAAATTAATACGCTTGCCCACACAACGGGAGCTAATAAATCCTTATGGCCCTATCAGATAACCTTAACAGTAAAGCACAAAAGCCTCAGGGTTTCATGGCTCAATGGCATGAGGATGTCTACTGTGTTTTTGGCCGCGATCCCGCAGCCCACAGCGTCTGGGAAATATTGCTGACCTATTCGGGCGTCCATGCGGTGCTGGTTCACCGTATCAGTCACCGTTTATGGAAAGCCAACTGGAAACTGACGGCTAGGATTTTGGCCGCGACCGCCAGAACGCTGACCAATGTGGAGATTCATCCCGGCGCTACGATAGGCCGACGCTTGTTTATCGACCACGCGCTGGGTGTAGTGATCGGCGAAACGACGGAGATAGGCAATGACGTCACCTTATATCATGGCGTGACCCTGGGCGGCACGACCTGGAACAAGGAAAAGCGTCATCCGACCCTGGGCAACAATGTGCTGGTGGGTTCCGGAGCCAAGATTCTGGGCGCGATTACCTTGGGCAACAATGTCAGGGTCGGCGCCAATTCGGTCGTGGTTAAAGATGTGCCGCCTTGCTGTACGGTGGTGGGCATTCCGGGACGCGTCATCCAAAGTAAAGGCACGCAAATACAAAATCGGCACGGCATTGATCTAGATCATCATCTGATTCCCGATCCGGTTGGCAAGGCCATCGCCTGTTTGATTGAGCGTATTGATGAACTGGAAGCGCGGCAGGAAAAGTCCAACAAAATAGTGGCCGAAGATAGTTGTACGGTCTGTGATGCGGAAAGCGTGTGCTGTATCCCAAGTTCAGGCGTGGGAAACAGAGGGAACCCGGTAAAACGGGTAGCGAGGGCATAATGGATCTGTTGGATTTTGAAACGCAAGGCTTGTATTTTGATCAAGACGATGTTGTCGGCGTTAAAGAGTTGATAGCCACAGCGGCCGAAAACTATGCCCAGGGCGACGCCGAACTGCCCTTACTGAAAGCCTATTTTCTGGCTCCGGAGTCGTTAAACGTACTGGTGGCCTTAAACCGCTTTTATTATTATCAGCATCGACTGGAAGAAGCTTTAACTGCGACCAGCAAAGCGCTGTCTGTGATCAGGCCGACGATTTCCTTGCCCGAAGACTGGCGAGAACTGCAAGCGAGTCATCTTAAAAAGGCCCCGGCAGCGTCACTAACCAAGGTCAGGCTGTATCTGTTCACCTTGAAATCGATCGGTTTTTTAAATATGCGTTTGGGCAATCTGGACTTGAGCCGGGCAATTTTTGAAAAATTGGTGGCTTTGGATAACAAGGACAGGATTGGCGCAAAGGGCTTATTGGAATTGGTTATTAAGCGTAAAAACGAAGACACCCCTTCATTGGAGTAAGAGCATGTTGAAAAAGAAAATTGATTCATTACTACCCATCCTTACCGCCGCTGCCTTTATTATGCTGGCAATCTACCTGTTAGCTCAGGATGCCTCTTCGGTTGGCCCACTTTAATTAACGGAGAATAGCGATGAGTTTTGATGAAGAACTGGAAGACCTCGAATCTGCAGAAGACTTTCTGCAGTATTTTCAATTGGACTATGAACCGAGTGTGGTGCATGTCAATCGCTTGCATATACTGCAACGTTTTCATGATTACTTACAAAAGGCCGATGACGACATGCCGGAAAATGAACCGGCCAAGAGGGCGGTCTACAGTAAATTGTTGATGCGCGCCTATCAGGATTTTGTCGAATCCGATGCGCAAACCGAAAAGGTATTTAAAGTGTTTGCGATGGGCGAGTTGTCGCAAACGGCTTTTGTTTCGCTAAGCGATATTAAAACATGAAATCCGAGCGCTACGACGAAGGCCGATTTGACTTTGGCGAATCAGTTCGGATAACCCGAAACGTTCGCAATGACGGTACTTATCCGGGCATGGATGTCGGCGATCTGTTGATTCGTCGCGGCAGTGTGGGCAATATCCTTAATGTGGGTACCTTTTTGCAGGACCAGGTGATTTTTACCGTCCATTTCCTGACGGTTGACCGAATGGTAGGTTGTCGTCTGGAAGAATTGATCAGTGCGGATGAACCCTGGAACCCCAGTCGTTTCGAGTTTAGAGACAAGGTGGTTTGCACTATCGATTTAGCCATACAGGGAAGTATTTTGTTTGCCAAAGGCACGGAGGGTGAAGTCTTTAAGGTGATTAGAGACAAGGAGCTGATCCAATACCATGTCGCCTTTAGCGGCCGGACCCTGCAAGTGCCAGAGACCGCCCTTGCTCCGGGACGACCGGAAACATTTTGCGAGCCAGAGGCCTGATATGGCAAAAGAACTTGTTCCGTTGGACACTTACACTTTATTGAGAGCAGCTTTAAGTCTGTTTAAAAAATCCCCCGCTGAATTGACAGAGGATGAGTTATTCCAGGCAAAGACTCAAGCACGCAATGAATTTGGTATTGAGGGCAGGGTGCTGAATTCGCCTGAGGCGGCTGCAGTCATCATTACTGAAGAAGAATTGCAGCGCGCCTTTCAGGAAATACGTGAGCGTTATGACGATGAGGATGCGTTTTTTACTGACCTGGACTTAAATCAGCTTAACAACGATAGCCTGGCCGCCGCCTTGCAGCGAGAGTGTAAGGTCAATACGGTGCTGGAGTTGATCGCCAGTCGTGCGCCTAACATTAGCGAGGTCGACATCGGAATTTATTACCACCTCCATGGCGACCAATTCAATCTTCCCGCGCGGCGTGAAGTCAGTCATATCTTCATCAGCATAAACCCGGATTATCCTGAAAACACTTACGAAATGGCCCTAAGGCGCGCTCAGGAAATCGCAGAAAAACTCCATAAAAAACCGCACAAATTTTCCGATCTGGCCTTACGGCATTCGGAATGCCCTACGGCCTTGCAAGGCGGCGTTCTGGGCCTTGTGCCACGCGGCACGCTGTATCCCGAACTGGACGCCGTGCTGTTCAAGTTAAAGCCCGGACAGATCAGCGAAGTCGTCCAATCGGAAATAGGTTTTCATATTTTGTTGTGCAAGAGCCTACAAAAAGCAGAAACCCTGTCTTTGGCCTTAGCCACACCGAAAATACGTCAGCAAATGACTGAGCGGGCACGGCGTACTTGTCAGCGCGCCTGGATTGCCAGTTTACCGAACCTTGAATCCGGAGCAAGCGATTATGAGCGATAAAGAAATTAAACACTGTTCTTTTTGCGGCATCGCGCAATCTGCGTCGGTACCTTTGATAGCCGGTAGCGAGGGCTATATCTGCGGCGCTTGCGTGTCCCTAGCCCATCAGGTGGTTAGCAACTGGAGCCGTAAAAAAGAGCTTTGCGAGATGCAGGAAGAATTGCCTATACCGGCAAAAATTAAAGCGCATCTGGATCAATATATTATCGGCCAGCATCTGGCTAAAGAAATCCTGGCGGTTGCGGTATACAACCATTATAAACGTCTGAAGCACGAAAGCGGCGATGCGGGCTTGGGCGAGTTTGACAAGGATGTGGAAATCGGTAAATCCAATATTCTGCTAATAGGCCCGTCCGGCACAGGTAAAACTCTGTTGGCCAGCACCCTGGCGAAAATTGTCGGCGTGCCGTTTGTGATAGCCGATGCGACCACGCTGACCCAGGCCGGTTATGTCGGTGATGATGTGGAAAACATTCTGGTCAGACTGTTGGATGTGGCGGAAGGCAATGTGCTCAAGGCCGAATGGGGCATTGTCTATCTGGATGAAATCGACAAGATTGCCCGCAGTCCCGAACAGCAAACCGGCACCCGCGATGTCTCCGGTGAAGGGGTACAGCAGGCCTTGCTGCGACTGGTCGAGGGTGCTCACGTTAAAGTTCCGGCCAAAGGGCGTAATAAGGACAGCGATGTGACGATGGATACGCGCAATATCCTGTTTATTGCCGGCGGTTCCTTTCCGGGCTTGGAAAAACATGTCGAAAAACGGTTAACCCCTACCAATTCTGCGATTGGCTTTCATGCCGAGGTAGGCCAAAAGTCAGAAAAACCGGCCCTGGAAGCGATGCTGAATGCGACCCAGCCCAGTGATCTGCGTAAGTTTGGCTTAATCCCCGAGTTCATTGGCCGCTTTCCGGTGTTGGCGCCCTTGGAAGCGCTGAATGAAGACGCCTTAATCCAGGTTTTAACCGAACCCAAGAATGCGCTGGTTCGTCAATATCAGCAACTGTTTACCTATGAGGGCGTTGCGCTTAAATTCGAACAGGATGCTTTGGTCGAAATCGCTAAAAAAGCCATAGCCCATGAAACCGGTGCACGCGGTTTACGCAGCATCATGGAACAGATCTTACGAAAAACCATGTTCGAGGTTCCGTCCGTTGATGACGTCGAGCAATGTATTGTTGATGCCGCAACGGTTAAAGGGGAAGGCGAGATCAGGTTGATAAAAAAGGCCGAAGTTAAACTCAGGCAGCAGACTGGGTAATACCGTTACGCGTTCTCACGCGCTGCGCCTCGAGTTACAGGCAATATCCGAAAACCTTACATAGTGCAAATAGACCAACAAAAGAGCCTTATGAAAACCGAAGAAAAAATACACAAGCAGCTGGCGGAAAACCCTATCATCATTTATATGAAAGGCGTACCGACTAATCCGCAATGCGGCTTTTCAGCCAAGTCCGTCGGCCTGCTCGACGCGACCCATATCCCATACGCTTACATCAATGTGCTGGAAGCACCTTTTATCCGTGAAAAGTTGCCGAGTATTTCCCACTGGCCAACCTTCCCCCAGCTATTTATCAACGGAGAACTGGTGGGTGGCTGCGACATCATCGAAGAAATGTCTAATAACGGCAGTTTATTAGTCTCGTTAAAAGCAGCCACCTCCAAAGAAGTACACACCGAATATCAGGGCTTAAGCGCTAGCGAAGTTACGTACTTGGTTCAACAGGGCCTAAGCGATGCTGAAGTCATGATCGACGGCGAAGGCTGTGATTTATTGATCACGGTGATAAGTTCGCAATTCGTTGATTTATCGTTGGTCAAAAAACAGCAATTAGTTCTGGCAACGTTAAAAGAGCCTTTGGCATCAGGAAAGCTGCACGCGGTTAGCGTTAAAGCGTATACGCCGGAAGAATGGCAAGATAAAAAACAGGCTAAAGGATTATTGCAAATACAATCCTAGAGCGTAGGCCGGAATAAGCGGTTTGCGCGTAAGCAAGAACTGGCGTTTCCGGCAAACTGATTCGCCGGAAACGCCACCACGCGCTAAGCTTGGGTGGACTTATTTCGGCCTACGACAGCGACAATGAGCGAGGATGTCATGGTTAAAATAGGCATTTTTTTGGCACAGATACTGGCAATACGCGGCGTATTGCAAAAGATATCAGTACGGCATTGGGACCTTCTGCTGGCAAACCTGTCAATATCCGCAATGCAACAGTAGCGGATCTGCTGAAGTATGAAATCCTGATTTTAGGCACACCTACTTATGGCGATGGCCAACTGCCCGGCTTATCAACCGGTAATGCGACCGCAAGTTGGGAGGAGTTTTTGCCTACTCTGGTGGGGCAGGATTTTACCGGTAAAAAAGTGGCGATTTATGGCTTGGGCAATCAAAAAAGCTACCCTATCGAATTTGTTGATGCGCTGTATTATCTGTATGACGCGTTTGAACAATGCGGTGCAACAATGATTGGAGATTGGGATACGACAGGTTACAACTTTGAAAAGTCAAAAGCGCTCTTGGCTAATCGTTTTGTAGGACTGGCCTTGGATCAGGAAAGCCAGAAAGAACTTACGCCTGCAAGACTGGAAACCTGGTTGAAAATGCTGGCAGAGGCTTGGGGTTAAAATAAGGCTTCGCCATGGCAAATCAATACACCTTACAAGTCTGTACGCGTCAGGAGTTAGCTTCAGTCAGCTATTTGTCACGGAAAATATTTTTCAAAAAAAAGCCAGCATCGGCCATCATCTTTGCGTTTGAAGGCCTTGCCTATGCCTATATCAACCATTGCATGCACATGCAACGGTCGCTAAACTGCGAGCAGGATGCCATCTTTGATGAAACCGGCTTATATCTGCGCTGCTCGATGCACGGTTTTATCTTTGATCCCAAGACAGGCGAATGTCAAAGCCCGGTTTGTTTTGGACAACGTTTGCAAGCGCTACGTCTCGAAGAGGTTGATGGCGTAATCTATTTTGCCGAAAAGCATCTCACACTTAGCGATTAACGGTGATTCTGATGATTGAAGAAGTAGCGATAGTGGTAAAAATAGAAAACCATCAAGTCTGGGTCGAAAGCGGATCAAACAGTGGCTGTGGTGGCTGCCAGCAAAAAGCATCGTGTACAACGAATGCCATCGGCAGCGTCCTGAAAAAAAAGTCAGTACCGGTTGATTGTGACCTTCAACTAAAAACCGGCGATCAGGTCATCGTTGCTATCGATGAAAATCTGTTGCTGCGTGCGTCCCTGTTATTGTATTTTGTACCGTTAATGGCCTTGTTTACCGGTGCCGGCATGGCCGACTGGCTACTTGAAGATGCAGCGAACACCGATTTATGGATAGCCGGTAGTGCTGTACTGAGCTTTTTGCTTTCGCTATGGCTAATCAACAAAGCGCAAAGTCGGTTGATACTGAATTATTACGCCAGACCCGTGGTAGTCAGCAAGATTTAACGGTACGTGACGACATGAATGTCTGGGCTATTGATAAAGATGTTCCGCTGAAGCTGCTGTTATTGGAGCTGGTGCAGCGTTATGGCGAAAATACCCTGGCGTTAAACAATCAGGAGCAGCATTTTCAGGCCATCGAATTATGCCCGGTTACTGAACCGGATATTTCTGCCTATATTTTCACCTTTGGTCAAAATGCCGGGCGTTATGGCATAGACCTGAAATATCCCATTTCCGCGCATAACATTGCTGGAGAAAATGAAAACCTGACCTTGGATCAAATCATAGAGATACTATCTACGCATCTTTTTTCATAAATTAAAAAGGCTCTAGCGGTAATTAAATTGATTTTTTTGGATACCCGCAGTTTTACGAAAATGCTGATTGTAACGGATTATGGGAGGGAGTAATCCTAGTCCTGTAGGTTGGGTTACGGCGCAAAAAAAATCGTGCCTAAGCGAAGCTGCGACGCTTTAATCGTCAATGTCCGAGTTGCAAACCCCCGACAGGCTTCCTTGCCCGTATCTAACTTTACATTTGCGATTGCAAGTAATTTTGCAAGCCCACTTTTTCAATCAATTCAAGCTGGGTTTCCAGCCAGTCGATATGCTCTTCCTTAGACTCCAGAATATGGGCAAAAATTTCACGCGAAATAAAATCGTTCACTGTTTCGCAATAGGCAATCGCTTCTCTGAGTAAAGGCACCGCAATGAGTTCAAGTTTTAAATCGCAGTTAAGCATTTCCTTCGGATTTTCGCCTATCATCACTTTACCGATATTTTGCACATTGGGCAGACCTTCAAGAAACGCATACATACATGGTTTTACCTAGCGCCTGCGCCGTTGCACTGTCTGTGGGTCGACCGTGATTTGACGATAAATTTCCACCCTGTCGCCATCCTTCACCTTAGTATCCAGCAGGGAAATTTTTCCGAAGATGCCTACTTTTTGATTGCTCAGGTTTATCTCGGGATAGAGTTTTAAGATGCCGGACAGGTGGATGGTTTGTTCTATGCTGCTGTTATCCGGCACTTCCAGCCGCATCCATAATTGTCTATCGACTTCTGCGTAACACACGCCGACGTTCATGCTTCCTCCTCTGCAAGCGTTGCGCTTGGGACTATTAGCAAGACTTTTTTCACGGCGATTTTTTGGTCTATCAAACGTTTGCCGACGATCAAAAAAGCCAGCATGATGAAGCCGCCGGGCGGCAGAGCCATCAATAAGAAGCCTTTGTAGTTCGGAATAATAGTGACTTCCAGAAACCGGAACGATTCGCCGAGCAGCAATGACGCATTGGCGAATAACATACCGGTCGCGTTTATTTCTCTCGCCGCGCCGAGAGCAACCAGTACCAACGTAAAACCCAGGCCCATCATCAAGCCATCCCACAGCGCATGTTTCACCGGTTGCTTGGAAGCAAAGGCTTCAGCGCGACCTAATAACGCGCAATTGGTGACAATTAACGCAATGAACAAGCCCAGTACTTTATAGAGTTCATGCGCCCAGGCATTCATTAGAATATCTACCAGAGTCACCAGTGCGGCAATCAACAACACGAAAATAGGGATACGAATCTCGCTAGGGATTAAATACCGCGTGACGGAAATGAGGCCGTTGGACGCGATGATAACCACCAGCGTGGCCAGTCCCATGCCCAAGCCGTTGGTGGCCGTTCCGGTCACCGCGAGTAAGGGACACAGCGCCAGGTTTTGCCCGAACACGATGTTGTTGTTCCAGATACCATCAGTGGCGATTTTACGATAGGGTTCTGCTAGAAAAAACATAGGAATGCCCTCAAGGATTGATCAGTTGTGGCTGATGGTCTTTAAATAATTGCAAGGCCCGATAAATGGCTTGCACCGACTTGCGCGGGGTGATGGTCGCACCAGCAAATTGGTCGAAGTCGCCGCCGTCTTTTTTAACCGCCCACTGTGCTGGCGTTAAGTTGTCCAGCGAACGGCCTACAAAACTCAATATCCAGTTGGATTTGGCTACTTCGATTTTGTCGCCGAGGCCGGGGGTTTCCTTGTGGCTGAGTACGCGAACCCCCAGGATATTGCCGTCGCGGTCCAGGCCCATGATCATGTTGATGGCTCCAGAGTAGCCATCGGGTGCGATAAATTTATAACACACGGCGGTGACTTTCCCTGACTTAAGGGCAATATAAACGGTTGTTTCGTTTGCGCCGATATTGTATTCGGCGGATGGAATAGTCAGTGTGTCTTGCAATAGGTCATTATCATAAAATGCTGGAGGTACGACTTCTTCCAGAGATTTTTTCAAATCTTCAGCTAGCCGCCGTTGAACTGTGCCTTCGGTACTGCAATTGGTCACGCCCAGCAGTACGCTGGCCACCAATGCAAAGCCCGCCAAGATTCCGGTTTGAAACTCCAGCGTCGGTCTGAGTCTTGCCAGGTTAGACGGTTCCAGCCAGTTTTTTAGAAATTCCCGGTAAACGGCGATTTTTTCTTTCAAACGTGCGATAGTTTCTGGGTCAAGTTTCATGGCGTATTCCTATGTTTTATCGTTCCCAAGTTACGCTTTTGGAATTTCAAGGGGCTTACCCTTACGGTCACGGCCGTAGATTCTTGGGTGTATGTAATAATCGATCAGCGGTGTCGCAGAGTTCATCAACAGCACCGCAAAACCGGCTCCCTCGGGATAGGCGCCCCAGCTACGGATAACGAAAATCAACAACCCGCATCCTGCCCCGAAAACCAATTGTCCTGTAGGTGTATTCGGCGAGGTGACATAGTCGGTGGCGATAAAAAACGCCACGCACATTAATGCACCCGAGTTCAAATGCAGCCAGGGACTGGCATAATGCTCACTGTCCAGGCTATGAAAAAAACCTGCTAACAACGTGACCGTCAGCAATAATGACACCGGAATCTGCCATTGAATAATGCCCTGCCTGATTAACCACAAGCCGCCCAAGCCCAGTAACAGCGTTGAAGTTTCGCCCAAACTGCCGCGACTCCAGCCGATAAAGTTAAGAAAACCGGAATAGTCCTTCAATATGTCAGTCAATAAACGGTTTTGCGAGAATTCAGTCTTGATATAACCCAGCGTGGTCGCGCCGGTGCTGGCGTCGATAGTGTACAAACCTGAAAAAGTAATATGCCAACTTTCGGCAAGACCCGGTGAATGCGAAAAAAACAACGGCGACACATTCGCCCAGGTGGTCATTTCAATCGGAAATGAAATCAGCAAAGCGACTCTGGCCAACATCGCCGGATTGAACAAGTTTTGCCCCAAGCCCCCATAAACCTGTTTGCCTAGAATAATCGCCAGTCCCGAACCGACCACGCCTATCCACCAGGGCGCCCAGGGAGGCAGCGTCATGGCTACCAGCCAGCCGGTCAATGCCGCCGAACCGTCTAAAAGGATTGGTTTGGCAATTCTGCCGGCCAGGCGCAGACACCAGGCTTCAAAAAATACCGCCGATAATACGGTAATAACAAACAGATTTATTGCCGGCCAACCAAAACACCAGAGGCCAAAGACCGTTGCCGGCATCAGGGCCAGCATGACCTGCCACATGATATGACTGACACTGGTGTTTGCACCAACATGGGCGCCGCTGCTGGGTTTAAGCTGTAGCATCATGCCAGGGCCTCTTGTTCGGCCTTTAGCCGTTCCCGTTCTGCTTTAGCCGCTAGCCGGATTTGCTCTTCTTCGCGTTGTAGCTGTGCGATGCGTTCCATGCGGGCATTACGTGCATCGATCAGGCGTTTGGTTTGCTCGGATTTATGCTGAGCCTGCTGTCTGGCCGCCACTTCACCAGAAGCGTATTTAAAATACTGCACCAAGGGGATGTTGGACGGGCAGATATAGGAACAGCAACCGCAGCTGATACAGTCCTTTAAACCTAAGTCCACCGCCGCATCGAGTTGATTAATGCGGATGTTGTTGGCCATATCCAAAGGCCTAAGTCCCGCCGGACAAACGCTGATGCAACTGGCGCAACGAATACAGGCTTGTTCATCGGAATTTTTAAGTTCATTTTGTGTTAAGGCCAGAATGCCGCTGGTGGCTTTAACGGTAGGCAAACCGCTGTGTGGCAACGAATCGCCCATCATTGGTCCGCCCATAATGATGCGCGCGGTTTTCCCCAAATCCGCTTCGCAAAAATCAAACAGCTCGGAGATTAAGGTACCGAACGGGACTTCTACATTCATCGGGCGCAACACAGCGCCGCCGGCTACGGTAATAACGCGGCTCAACAAGGGTTGTCCCAGACGAATGGCTTTATGCACGGCGTAAGCGGTGCCGACATTATGGATGGTTACGCCGATTTCCGAGGAACGGCAGCCGACCGGCACTTCTCTACCCGTTACATAACGGATCAATTGCCGATCCCAACCCATAGGGTAACGAGTTGGAATTTGCATGACCTTAAGCTGTGGAAAGGGCGCTGCTGCGGTTTGCATCGCAACAAAGGCCTGCGGCTTATTGTCTTCAATCGCAACCACGGCGTGTTCGCCTGACATGCCATGCAGCATCAAACGCACACCGTCGATAATCATCGCGGCGCGCTCCTGCATCAACCGGTCATCGCAGCTTAAATATGGTTCGCATTCCGCTCCATTAATGATCAGCGTGTCGATATGATTTTCGCGGCCCATATTAAGCTTAACCGCCGTGGGGAAGGTTGCGCCGCCCAAGCCGACGATACCCGCAGCACCAACGCGTAAAGTGATTTCTTCAGGATTTAACCGGAAAGGGTCGTCAGCTATTTGTGTTGTTAGCCATTGGTCTTTGTCGTCGGTTTCCAGCACTATCATGCGTATAGGCAAGGCCGACGGGTGCGGGGCAGGGTAATCGTTTACATCCAGGATGATGCCCGAACTGGGTGCATGCACCGGCGCAGAAATCAGGCCCTGACTGTAGGCTAACAATTGCCCTTTCAGCACTTTTTCTCCGACTTTGATTACCGGTTCCGCTGGCTTTCCGACGTGTTGTTGCAGCGGAATATACAGTTTTTTCGGAATCGGAAAATTATTGGCAATGGCCAGTGCCGCCGTCGTGGCTTTATGCTGTTCGGCATGAACGCCACCTTGGATACGCGGTTTCGAGAAAAAACTTAACATAAGACATTCCCCGCTACAGGCAATACCGGTTTATTCCAGCGCCAGTTGCGTAAGGTGACTTCAACCGGGTGCATTTGCAGACATTCGGTAGGGCAAACTTCGATGCATTTCTTGCAGCCTATGCAGGCATCGGCGACGACGACATGAATTTGCTTCGGAGCTCCGACTATCGCATCGGTAGGACAGACTTTAAAGCAGCGGGTGCAGCCGGTGCAGGTGGCTTCGCTGACGCGGGCAACCAGCAACTCGGGTTCCTTTACTGCGCTTAAATCCAGCTCCAAGCCCAGTAGCGAAGCGATTTGCTCAGCCAGGGCGCTGCCGCCAGGCGGGCACAGCGTGGCCGAAGCCTTGCCCTCGGCCAAGGCTTCGGCGGCTGGCCTGCAACCCGGGAAACCGCACTGGCCGCATTGTGAACCCGGCAACAGGGATTCAAGTTCATCGACAATAGGGCTGCTTTTAACTTTTAGATACTTGGCGGCAATACCCAGCAACAAGCCTAAAAACAGACCCAGCAAGGTTAAACTGACAATGGCGGATAAAACATACATGGTTTTTTCCTGTTCAATGTGTGTTGTAAAGTCCGGCAAAACCCATAAAGGCCAGCGATAAAATGCCGGCGGTAATAAACGCAATCGGCGTGCCTGCAAATAAAACTGGCACCGCCATTAAGGCCAGGCGTTCCCGCAAACCGGCAAACAGCACCATCACCAGCGTAAAGCCCAACGCAGAGCCAAAACCGAAAATCATGCTTTGCATAAAGCCGTAGTGTTCTTGCACGTTTAATAAGGCCACTCCCAAGACCGCGCAATTGGTGGTAATCAGCGGCAAAAAAATCCCCAGTATTTGATACAGCATCGGATTGGTTTTATGCACGACCATTTCGGTAAACTGCACGACCGCAGCGATGACCAGGATAAAGGCGAGTATGCGTAAAAACTGGATATTGAAGGGCTCCAGAATAAAATGTTCCAGCAGCCAGCTGGTCATGGCGGCCAGAGTCAGCACAAAGGTCGTTGCCAGGCCCATGCTCAAGGCCGAGTCCAGTTTTTTCGATACGCCCATAAACGGGCACAGGCCAAGAAACTTAACCAGAACCACGTTGTTAACCAGAGCCGTGCCTAATAAAAGTAGTAGATAGTCGCTCACTGTTTTTCTCTGGCTGTGTTAATGGCTGTTGATCAAACCAAAGCATCAACTATGCCAGAACGATAACCCTTCAGATATCGCTAGTGTGACGCCAGAATATCAGGCCCATACAGCCAAAATAAGCGCAGCAAAACTGTTGCAAGTCATACATAGCGACAGCGGGGAAGACTTTATGTCGTAAACCCGACAATGGCGTAGACTCTTCAAAGCCGCTTTAGATCGCAGCCCTAGGCATAGCTTAAGGTTAAACCGCGCTAGTTTGCGGCAGGTGCCACTCATTTCCTTAGATATGGCGTTAAATTTGCTTTGTATTTATAAAGTAACTTAAAGCCTTCTCATAGCCGACCGTGATTTATGAAAAAAACCTCATTGCGATTTTTACAGGCACATACCAACCTGGCCAGCGTCATCGACGAACTGACGCCTGAGCTGTTTACTGAGGGGAGCAGCGATAAAACGCCTTACAGTTTGTTTGTCGAAACGGTTGAGCAGGTGCCTATAGCCATTTCGATTACCGATAAAAAAGCTAAAATCCTTTATGTTAATGAAGAATTTTCTAGGGTCACCGGCTACCAGCCTGCTGAGGTTCTGGGTGAGAATGAAGCCTTATTGTCTGACAAAGCGACGCCCAGAGCGCTCTATCACGAGTTATGGCATACCATAAACCATAAAAAAATATGGCGAGGCACCTTATTTAATCGACATAAATCCGGTCAACGTTATCTCGCTGAATTGACCATAGCCCCTATCGTCAATGAACAAGGAAGAATTACCCATTTCATAGGCATGCACCGGGATATTACCCAGGCTTATGAGGCTGAGAAAAAAGCCGTTAACCAGAAACTGTTGATCGAGTCCGTGATCAACTCATCGCCGCTGGCGATGGTCGTTCTTGATATTCAGGATAAGGTGATTTTAGATAATCACATGTATAAAGCCCTGATCAGTGATCTCGATAAAGGCGAACCTGCAAGCTACTTTCTTGACAAACTTCGGGAGGAGATGGGCGATTTATGGTCGCAGTTACAAAGCAATGAACAGGGCTTTACTAACCGTGAATTCAGAGTAGACGGCAAAGGGCACCGCAGAACTCGCTGGTTTTCCTGCGCCGGAAACTGGTTTGTAGAGAATGAAGTGAATGCCGATGCCTTTTTTGAAGCGACGTCAAAACAGTATCTGATCTTGACGATAACCGACATCACCCGGCAACGCTTACAGATGGAAGAGTTACATCTTCAGACCTTAAAAACCGTTATAGCGGAGGATGAACGGGTACGCAGTATCAGGGAAACGTTGTTGGGTGCGATGCACCAAATCCAGATGCCGATGAACCAAATCAGGGCGGCTGAGCACATTTTAAGACATAAAAAAGATGATCAAAATTCCGGTTTGTTACTGATTTTGCAGCATATCCAGCAATCTGGTGAAGTAGCGGTTACGACGATGCAAAAATGCATACCGGAAATTCTGCAAGCCGCTGTGATTCCGGTCAATCTGAATCAGATTCTGCATGACGTGCTGTTACTCAGTGATCAGCGGATCTTAAGTAACGGTATAGACGTGCATTGGCAGCCCTTGCCGGCATTGGCAACGATGCTGGGTTCGGAAAATCGGCTACGCATCTTGTTCAAACAACTGATAGACAATGCGATCGACGCAGTACTGGCCTCAGACCGGGGCGAACAAAGGCTTACGATTGCAATGGAGACTGACGCTGAGTTGATTTATGTCAGTATTGAAGACAGTGGCGCCGGTATTCCGCTTGCAAAACGCGCCAAAGTGTTCGAACCCTTTTATACCACCCGGCCCATGGGCAGCAATAAGGCGGGTATGGGCCTGGTTATGGCCAAGGAAATCGTCAACCAGCATCAGGGCTTTATTGAAATAGATCCGGATTATGACCAGGGTTGCCGGTTCAAAATCAGTTTCCCTCTGCACAGACAGGCGCTTAAGGGGATGGCGTGATGGCCGAACGTATTGAGCTGATAGAAGCCGAACTGGACACCTTGTATCTTATCAGTCAGGTGTTAAACAGCAGCCATGAGTTGCATGCCAAATTGCAAGCGGTTTTGGAGATACTGCATAAAAGATCGTGCATGCGTTCCGGCATGATAACGCTGCGGGAAATCGAAACTAACAGCATGATTGTCAGTGTTGTCCACACCGAAGGCGCCAGTCAATTGACCGAGCCGGTCAGATACAACCCGGGCGAGGGCTTGATGGGTGCGATACTGGATGCCGGAAGCACCCTAGTCGTTGACAAAGTGTCGGAAGAGCCGCGTTTTTTAGGTCGACTGGGTTTGTATGATCCAGAGCTGCCATTTATCGGCTCACCGATCTATATAGAAGACGGCGACGCGATCGGCGTACTGGCCGCGCAGCCCGATAGCAGTCAGTTTCTGGGTGATAGAGCCCGCTTTATGGAGATGATTGCCAACCTGATAGCCCAAAGCGTCAATATGTTACGGATAACCGAACGCAAACAGCGCACGCTGTTAAGTGAACGAAATCAACTCAAACAGGCGCTAGTCAAGAATTACAGCTTTGAGAACATCATCGGTCATTCGCCGCCCATGTTAAAGGTGTTTGATTTAATCCGGCAGGTGGCAAAATGGAATACCACGGTATTGATTCGCGGCGAATCCGGCACCGGCAAAGAAGTCGTCGCCAATGCGATACACTTTAATTCCGGCTGTGCCAGTGGGCCCTTTCTAAAACTGAATTGTGCGGCTTTGCCTGACACCTTATTGGAGTCTGAATTATTTGGCCACGAAAAAGGCGCATTTAGTGGCGCTATCAGTCAGCGTAAAGGCCGGTTTGAATTGGCCGATAACGGCACTTTGTTTCTCGATGAGATCGGCGAGATTTCCGCCTCGTTCCAGGCCAAACTGCTGCGCGTCTTGCAGGAAGGGGAGTTTGAACGGGTGGGCGGCACCCAGACTTTAAAAGTTAATGTGCGCATCATTGCCGCAACGAATCGCAATCTGGAAGAAGAAGTGACCGAAGGTGTGTTCAGGGAAGATTTGTATTATCGCCTTAATGTAATGCCGGTCAACATGCCCGCCTTACGCGACAGGACCGAGGATATTCCTAAGTTATCCGAGTTCTTGCTAACCAGGATTTCCGAGCAGCAAGGCGGACGACCGCTGGAAATCAAGGAAAGTGCGATACGCATCTTGATGAAACACAACTGGCCCGGCAATGTCCGCGAACTGGCGAATCGTCTGGAGCGTGCCGCGATCATGAGTCAAAACGGCATCATCGATCGTGACGTAATGGTCAGCACTGGCCTCGAAGACGAAATCGGGGCCGCTATCAATCACAAACCGCAAAAAACGCTGGCGATTGATTTTAATGTTGACAACATGGATGACCGGGAACGTGTCATTGCTGCGTTGGAACAAAGCGGCTGGGTGCAAGCCAAAGCCGCGCGCCTGCTGAACATGACGCCAAGGCAAATCGCCTATCGCATTTTGACCCTGGATATTACTATGAAGCAAATTTAAACCCTTTGGAGCAGTTATGACTATTTTATATGTGCAACATGATTATGCGGTGTTCGGCTTTGGTGAAACTCGAGATATGGCTATCGCGATGGCGGCGCAATGGTTAAAGGATGAAGACGGTTGTCAAGGCTGTAGCGTTGACTACGCAGAACGCCTATTAGTAAGTTCTCCTAAACCCGGACAAATGACGCTTTACGAAACCGATGAACACATCCCCGGCGATGCCGAAAACTGGGGCGGTGAGGAGCTGTTGGAGTGGTATTATGATGTGGCTTGAATGGTCCAATAACGATCAGCTAGGCTAATATAGGTGAGTCGGCGTCAACGCCGGTGTTTAGCTGATCGTTAGCTTTTTGTATTTCTTTTGCTTCAATTGATTTTAAGTCTCTACCACTATAGTCTTTCCACTCTACAAGACCATTGGCACTTCGTCCCATTACAACTGCTGCAGCTGATGATGGGCTACTAAAAAGATAGTCAGTTTGAAAAACCAGTTTGCCATCAATTTCTCTAAGAATTTCATTTTCCAGTAACTCTTCGCGAAGCGTATTAAAACCTTTTGGGAAAGATGGGGCGGTATCACTTGAGACTGTGAAAGTATAAATATCAGGCATTTCCACTAAAACTGTTTCCGGTCATTTTTTGGAAAAATGGCCGTTGCTTTTGGTCTTATCTGGATAAATAGTCCTATTATTCTGTTTGGTTCCGGCATAATCGTGAGTTAT
>QYQN01000121.1 GCA_007280895.1 Methylococcaceae bacterium | reverse complement strand
GACTGGCTTAATACCCGCACGGGGCACTAGAAAAAAGTCTGGGATCAGCGCCAGTAGCCGAGCGGCAGAAATGGGTTATGCCCGATGAAGCGATTGCTGTATCAAGGCAATGTAAGTTGCTTGCCATCAGCCGTTCCGTCATCTATGCCCATAAAAAACGCCAACAGGACGTAGTAGATGATGATGAGGGATTGCTGTTGCAACTGCTTGATGACGAGTACACACGGCATCCGTTCTATGGGACACGGCGAATGACTCAATACCTGCGTGGATTGGGTTATGTGGTTAACCGCAAACGGGTGCAGCGGTTGATGCGAACGCTGGGGTTGGCAGGCATGGCACCTGGGCCAAACACCAGCAAGCCGCATCCGCAACACAAAGTTTATCCGTATTTGTTGCGGGGCGTTGAGATCACTGCCCCCAACCAAGTGTGGAGTACCGACATCACCTACATCCGGCTGCGACACGGTTTTGTATACTTGGTGGCATCGTTTGTACCAAGATATTTGTACGATCTTTCTTTATTAAGGTGTCGCTGTAAAACTCAGTATCCAATAATGTTGGGGATGTCAAAAACCCAATTCCATTCATTGATTCAACCATTGAAATTTAATTTACTAAGCCACAAGCAACAATCAGGGGCTAATTACTGCGTTAGCGGCTAAATAGTCCAGCGTCCATGCTGGAAATTAAGGGCTTAGTTTTATTGAAGATGGGCTAATACACCAAGCAGACTGGGCGTAGTAACATAGACATCAGCACTTTGTTTTACTGCCTCGCGCTGCACCACACCACCAAAACCAATAGTGTACGCACCGGCTTGTTTTGCCTCCATGTCGGTAATGCCATCGCCAATCATCACCACCTTACCACGCTGTGCTAAAGCTTTTACTACTGTTGCTTTACCGCCATTGCGTGCCAACGGTGAGTGTTGTTCATAATCGTGATAGCTACCGTCCTGATTAAAATAAATATCCACGGCATGGACGTGTTCGGCAGGAACACCCAACGCTTTCGCCAAAGGCAAAATAGCGGGGCGTAAGCCACCACTAATAATATGCAGCTGTTTATCTTGTGCGATTAACCTGGAAAAAACCTCATGAATATCATCAATTTGTTCGGCAATATACACGTCAGCCAACCAGTTTAAATCAGCACAAGAAGGTTTGATTAATGCTAAGCGTTTAGCATAAACAGCTTCTAAAGGTACCGAGCCATTCATCGCCGCCTCAGTGAGTGCGGACATGGCATTACCTAAGCCAGCACGTTTAGCTAATTCATCGATGCCTTCAATTTTGCTGAGCGTGCTATCGCAATCAAAACAGATGACAGTAAAACTCATAAGGTAATTTGCCAGACGTGTTGTACTGCCGCAATGGCGCATAATTGTTGCAGTAAATCATCGTTAATCGGTGCTGAAATACTGATAACCGCCATGGCTTGTAAGGTTTCGTTAGCGGTGCTGACTTGCATACGGCTAATGTTGATATCCGCATTGCCCAAGATGGTGCTTAACGCAGAAATAACACCAGGTTTATCTTCATGACGCGTGACTAATAAAGTGCCTTCAGGGACAACTTCAATTTCATAACCGTTGATGTTAACCAAGCGTGGACGACGACCACCTAACAGTGCTCCCGTTAACGATAAGCGCTCTGTGCCAAATGATCCGGTTAATTTAATTAACGAAATATAATCATTGGCTTCATGAGTTACCGTTTCAGTAAGCGTAATGCCTTGACGTTTAGCGATATTTTCAGCGTTAACGCGGTTAACAGGCGTAGAGAATTGATCCGTTAACACGCCAACTAAGGCAGCAACTGAGATAGGACGCACAGAAACTTCGGCGGCTTTACCAAAAAGAGCTACTTCAATGTGCTCTATGGGTTGCGTGGCCAGACCAGCTAAAATTTTGCCTAAAATACTAGCAAGATTCATATACTCAGACGATTTTTGTAACTCAATTGCCGACACTCTGGGTAAATTAAGGGCATTGATCGCTTCGCCTGTGCTTAAAAAGGTCACCGCTTGGCGAGCAATTTCAACACTCACTGCAACCTGAGCTTCAAGCGTTGAGGCGCCTAAATGTGGGGTGAACACAATGTTGTTTAAGGTTAACAGTGGTGATTCTGTAGGGGGTTCATTTTCATAAACATCTAAGGCAGCACCAGCGATTTGATTGCTGTTTAGTGCTTCAAACAAGGCGGTTTCATCAATGAGACCGCCACGCGCACAATTGATAATCATCGCTTCTTTTTTCATCAAGGCAAACTGCTTAGCGCCAATTATGTGCTGAGTTTTTTCAATTAAGGGGCAATGCAAGCTTAAATAATCCGCTTGGCTAACTAGGGTATCTAAGTTGACTGATTCAACGCCATATTCTGCAAAAATTTCTGGTGCGACAAATGGATCATAAGCAATGACGTTCATTTTAAGACCAAAACCACGTTGTGAAACAATGCGGCCAATGGTACCAAAACCTAAAATAGCTAAAGTTTTATTCGCAACCTCAGCACCCATTAGTTTAGAACGTTCCCATTTACCTGCACGCACCGAGCTGTCTGCTTTAGGTAAGTGACGGCTTAACGACATCATGTGGGCAATGGCCAATTCAGCAGTGGTCGTGGCGTTAGCGTCGGGCGTGTTCATGACGATAATGCCTAAATCCGTTGCTAAAGGTATGTCAACGTTATCAACGCCTATACCAGCACGACCAATTAATTTTAAATTGACCGCAGCGTGTAACACCGCAGCGGTAACTTGCGTGTCGCTGCGAATAAGTAAGGCATCGTAGTCACCGATGATTGCACAGAGTTCCGCTTCGGTAAGACCGATTTTAAAATGAGCTTCAATTCCTGCTTGGGCGTTTAAAAAATCAATCCCTGCTTGAGCTAATTTATCTGAGATGAGAATTTTTTTCATAGGTTAGTAAATGATTAAGGGTGGACGATAAAATCGCTGTAGTTTACCAGTTTTGCAGGGCTTGTCGTAAAGATGATGGTGTTTCACCAGCAAACCAAGTTGAATAGACTAATGACTATGACAGAGATATGGAGTGAAATAGGTGCTAGCCACTGCACATTGAATTTGCGTGATATACACACATTATAAAGCCTAAATAATGACTGCAATCCATTGATTTTCTTTACCTAGATTACTTTACAGGGAATGCCTGCCAGCACGCTGTGGCTGGTTTTTCGTGCGGTAATTATGCAGTCAAAAACATACTGCTTTGGGTCTATCTGCTAAAATAATGTTAGGAGGATTTTATGTTAAAAAAATGTTTACGTTGGGTGCTTAAAGTTATTTATCGTGTTGAGGTTAAAGGGTTGGATAATTACCATCAGGCAGGAAAACGGGTATTAATTATCGCCAATCACACTTCTTTTTTAGATCCCTTGTTGTTGGGTGTGTTCCTGCCAGATCCCGTTACTTTCGCTATTAATACCCACATTGCACAACGCTGGTGGTTAAAACCTTTTTTAAGATTAGCTCAGGTTTTTCCTATGGATCCTACGCAGCCCTTATCACTTAAAAATCTTATTCATCATTTACAAAATAATGACTCTAAAACAGTTATTTTCCCTGAAGGACGCATCACTGCTACGGGCTCCTTAATGAAAATTTATGACGGCACGGGTATGGTTGCCGATAAAGCTAACGCCATTATTTTGCCAATTCGTATTGACGGTGCGCAATACACACACTTTTCTAAACTTGATCGCTTACTTCGTTTACGTTGGTTCCCTAACATCACTTTACATATTTTACCTCCCACACAATTTAATGCTAATGCGCATGATGCAGGTAAACATAGACGTAAATCAACCGGCCATAAGCTAAGCGACATCATGACAGAAATGATGTTTGCAACCAGTAATTACCAACAAAATTTGTTTAGTGCGTTGCTTGAGGCAAAATCAATTCATGGCGGTGGGCATGTGATTGCTGAAGACCTTGAACGTCGCCCAGTGTCTTATAACCAATTAGTTATCATGAGTTTGGTCTTAGGTGACTTAGTTAAACATAGCAGTCAGTCAGGTGAAATCATTGGCCTGATGTTGCCCAATTCTGTAAAAACCTTAGCGGTATTGTTGGGTTTACAATTACATGGTCGGGTGCCTGCAATGCTTAATTATTCAACGGGCTCGGTAAGTATGATATCAGCATGCCAGACAGCTAAAATTACTACCATTGTTACGTCGAGCAAATTTATTGAATTGGCAAATCTTAGTGCTGAGGCAAAAGTATTAAGCGATCACTTCAACGTAATCTATTTAGAAGAACTTGCCTCTTCAATTACTTTTATAACTAAATTAAGTGCTTTTTTACGCAGTAAAACAATGACTTTTTGGTACGATGAAAAGGCAATTAAAGCCGATAGCCCTGCTGTTGTGTTATTTACGTCTGGCTCAGAAGGCACGCCCAAAGGCGTTGTTTTATCTCACCGTAATATCTTAGCCAACCATAAGCAAGTGGCGGCACGGATAAGTTTTACATCTCAAGATATAGTGCTTAATTTCTTGCCTATGTTTCATTCTTTTGGCTTTACCATTGGCACGTTGCTTCCTGTGCTGAATGGTATGAAAACATTTTTTTATCCAACCCCACTGCATTTTAGTGTTATCCCAGAAATTGCTTATGAAATAAGTGCAACCATTATGTTTGGTACCAATACTTTTTTTGCGGCGTATGGTAAAAAAGCACATCCTTATGATTTCTATAGTTTACGGTATGTTGTAGCGGGTGCAGAAAAGCTTCAAGAGTCTACCCGTCAATTATGGCAGGATAAATTTGGTATTCGCCTGCTCGAAGGTTATGGCGCAACAGAAACGGCACCTGTTGCGGCAGTTAATACACCTATGGATTATAAAGCCAATACCGTAGGTCGCTTATTACCAGCGATGGACTATCGTCTTGAGGCTATCGAGGGCATTCATGATGCGGGTAAATTACATGTTTACGGGCCAAATATTATGCTGGGTTATCTGCAAGCAAATCAACCAGGTCAGCTTAAAGAAACGTCTTCAATTTATGGCAAAGGCTGGTATGACACCGGCGATATTGCCCATATTGATGACGATGGTTTTGTGAGTATTCGAGGACGTAGCAAACGCTTTGCTAAAGTGGGGGGAGAAATGGTCTCACTCATGGCGGTTGAACAATTGGCGATTAACATGTGGCCTGACAGTGTGCATGCAGCCATTAGTCTGCCTGATGCTAAAAAAGGCGAGCAAATCATTTTAATAACAAGCCAACAAGGTGCTACGCCAGCGACGCTTGCTCAGGCTAACAAAGGTGTAAGCAGTATTTTACTGCCTAAAAAAATCCTCATTACTGATTCAATTCCCGTCATGACTACGGGTAAAACTGATTACCCAACTCTCACCGCTTGGGTTGTACAACAGCTGTAAACATTTTTATCTACATACATAAATATTACCCATGAATAAGCATATTTATCCGTTATTGATAGCACAATTTTTATCTGCCTTAGCGGATAATGCAATCTTATTCACTGTTATTGCGTTGGTTATGCACTCTCATAATGAAAGCTGGTATATACCTGCCGTTCAAAGTGCCTTTACATTGTCTTATGTGGTGCTTGCGCCTTGGGTAGGGGAGCTTGCTGATACCCATATCAAATCACATGTTTTATTTATTGCTAATATAATCAAGGCATTGGGGGCGATATGTTTATTGGTAAATATCGAGCCAATCATTGCTTACTGCATCGTTGGTGTAGGTGCCGCTATTTATAATCCAGTGAAATATGGCATTTTGCCAGAATTGGCTGAGCATCACTATTTGGTTAAAGCCAATAGTTTAATGGAAGGTTCAACAATTTTAGCTATTTTACTCGGTATGTTGCTTGGTGCGAAAGTTGCCGATTATTCGATACCTTTTGCGTTAATGGGATGTCTTAGCCTATTTTTAATTTCAGCTTTTGTTACGACCTTTTTACCTAAAGGTATCATAAAACCTGTCACTAAACATTCCAAACTTGGCGCTTTTCTCACTGAAATTAAAGCTATTTTTACTATCAATGGCGCAACATTTACTATTTTGGGGGGTGGCTTATTCTGGCTAACTGCGGCGACCTTACGCGTAATACTTATTGTTTGGGCACCGCTGATTTTATTGATGAAAAATGCAACTGAAATAGCTGAATTAACTTTTTTTCTTGCTATAGGTATCATTATCGGTGCGGCAATGGTACCTAAATTAATTCCTCTTGAAAAAATTGCACGTACTCGCTTCGCGGCTTATTTAATGGCGATGTTTATTATTATGCTCTCGCTAACAAATGACCTGTGGTCGTCCAGAGGAATATTATTATTAATAGGGATGGCTGGAGGCATTTTTATTGTTCCTATCAATGCTCAATTACAAGAAATAGGACAACAAAGCTTTGGTAGTGGTAGGGCCGTTGCGTTACAAGGTTTTTTTAATAATGTCGCCATGTTAATGGGGGTTGGCTGTTATTCTCTTTTTACCTCAACAGGAGGTGATCCAATAATGGCAATGTTATTACTAGGTTTTTTTGTCATAATTGGCACCATGCTAATTTCATTAAGTTTACCTAATAATCGAAAACGTCTGTGAAGCGTAGCTTGCCATGCAGGAAAGACCGGCACTGCTTACTTATCTTGTGTTTAGTGGGAGCTTAAAACAGAAAGCAGGGTGTCTATTTACTATGATTGACTAAACACTAGTGGGTCGTCATAATCAACTTGATTTAACTTTATGAGTGTAACTATTATGACTAATCCAATTATTTTTACCGATAATGCCGCAGCAAAAGTAAGCAATTTAATTGCTGAAGAAGGAAACGATAATCTTAAATTGCGTGTTTATGTGACGGGTGGCGGCTGTTCTGGATTCCAATATGGCTTCACCTTTGACGAAGAAATCAATGAAGATGATACCCATGTTAGCAACGGTGGTGTCACCGTGTTAATTGATTCTATGAGTATTCAGTATTTAGCAGGTGCGGAGGTTGATTACAAAGAAGATTTATCAGGTGCACAGTTCGTAATCCGTAACCCAAATGCTACCACTACCTGTGGCTGTGGTTCTTCCTTTTCTGCCTAAGCGGCAATAAGGATTCTGCACGCTTGAAAATCTGACTGCCTCAGAAAGTTTAGTGATTCATTGAAAAACAGTAACGCCAAAAATAGGCACTGCGTTCACCTTGAGCATGGATGAACCGTTGGTTTTTTAAGATGGGGGGGGGTAAGTTATGTCGCTGATGTGACAGACTAACGTTATGGTGCTTGTACTTACCCCTCTGATAAAACCAAGAAGAGCTTATTTTTAAAGATAAATTCCTCCTAAAATAACCGCTGCATTAGCTCCCGTGACGGCTTGCATTGCTATAGGTTTATGCAACAGAGTTTGCCGTGCTAGCCATGCAAACGCCATCGCTTCCACATGATCTGGATGCACGCCAAAATGTTCTGTTGAACTAATTTTACATGCTGGTGTGGTGCGTTTAAGTAACTCACCCAATAACGTCATTAAATACGTATTGTGCACCCCACCACCACAAACCAGGAGTTGCTGTGTTGCAGGCGCATAGTCTCTGAGTGCAGCAACTATTGTCGCGGCGGTCAACCAACATAAACTAGCTTGAATATCGGCGGGTGTGCTCTCTAGGTGAGTTAGTTTTTCGTGTAACCACGCATAACTAAAATATTCTTTCCCCGTGCTTTTGGGCGGCGGCAGGGCAAAATAATTATCCTGCATGAGCTGCTTAACCCATTGGTAATTAATTGTGCCTGTTGCTGCCCATGCGCCTTCTACATCATACGCACTGTTCGTATGCCGCTGTATCCAATAATCCATTAAGGTGTTGCCAGGGCCAGTATCAAATCCTAGTATGGCCTCAGAAGCTGTCGCTGGCAGCACGGTAATATTGGCAATTCCACCTATATTAACGACACACCGTGACTCGTCTGCTTGTTGAAAGACTGCTTGATGAAATGCCGGGACTAAGGGCGCACCCTGACCACCTGCTGCGATATCTCTACGTCTAAAGTCAGCAATGGTAGTAATTCCGGTGCGTTGGGCGATAATATTTGGATCAGCAATTTGTAAGGAAAAATGATGGGGTGCGTGAGGTGCGTGGTACACCGTTTGCCCATGACTACCAATTGCTTTAATCGCGGTGGCAGGAACGTTAGCTTTTGCTAATAAGGTTTGTACGGTGTTCGCAAACAATTCACCAAGCGTAGCATCTAAGGCACCATAGTCTAGTAAAGAAATGAGCGCCTCAGCTTGACTCAGCTGTTGGAGTTGGGCTTTTAGTTGTTCAGAAAAAGGGCTGTAAGCAAAAGCGTGTAAACGAATGCGTTTATCGGAAAAATCAACTAAGGCTGCGTCTATGCCGTCAAGACTGGTACCTGACATTAAACCAATGTAAAACTCAGGCATGGTGGCTTTAACGTGTGATGGTTTGATTTTTTGCCCATAAGGTACGGGCTTTTGCTGAATATAATTGCGCGAGTACGGGTTGTGCTTGACCTTTAAAGTGCCCTAAGGAACGACCATTTAAAGTCATTAAATGACGTGGTGCAGTTTGTTCTTCAGGATTACGATGCTGCCCATCCACGCGAAATTCATAATGTAAATGCGGTCCGGTCGCTAACCCTGTTTGTCCTACATAAGCAATGATATCACCCTGCTTAACGTCATCGCCTTGCAACAAGCTGTCTTTAAATGCGGACAAATGTGCGTATAAGGTTTCATAATGTTCACCATGTTGAAGAATCATCACTTGACCATACCCCCCTTTTCTACCGATGAAAGCAATATGTCCATCGCCTGCTGCTTTGACTGGCGTGCCTGTGCGGGCAGCATAATCCACTCCTTTGTGTGCACGGATGCGGTTTAAAATAGGGTGTCTACGATTAGCGTCAAAGGGAGAGCTTATTCGCACGTAATCAACGGGAGAGCTTAAAAACGCTTTACGCATCGCCTTTCCTTCGGGCGTATAGTAATTTACATTGCCTTCAAGATCACGATAATGAACCGCTGTTAAGGCGCGTCCTTGCGAGACAAATTCGGCAGCAATCACGTGTTCGTTGTTACCTGATTGATACACCAACGTAAATTGATCGCCACGATGCAGATCATTTGCAAAATCGATGTCCCAAGCAAAAATAGTAATTAACTGATCCATTAAGGCGCTGGAAATACCAGCATTTTGTGCAGCGGCAGTTAAGGTGGTGGTGATGACAGCATGTGCGGTTAGCACTGCTCCTGATGCCGTTAAGGTTTCTGCTGAAACGGCTTCTGAGACCGTATCGTTAAATGCGTTTAAGGCTGGCTCGGAAGGGCTAATATAGTTGATTACACTGGAGTCAAGACCAATTTGGACTAATTTATTTTGCGAAGGTAAATGTGGAATTTTGGTTTCTTGCGCGACCTCTAAAACCTCGGGTGTAAGAGGTTGTGCATGATTGTTGGTTAGCTTATTTGCTTCAAAATCATCAGTCTGCACGTCTAATGTGGGCATTAATTGTGTCGTCACACGATGCTGTTTTGACGCTGTAGCAGGCACCGTTGTGGAATGTTTATTAGCTTTTGCTAGAGGCTGATGGAGACTGCGCGAGGTGGCTTTATGATGCTGAGCTAACTGCTTGCCAGCATGATTTTTTAGGCTTTTCTTATCGCTCAGTAAAGAAGCCGTGCGCGTTGCCTCAGGCTTGGTTTTTTTTGTGTGACGTTGGGCGGAGCTTGTTTTTTTAAGGTGTGCAATTGGACTAGGCTCAGTAAGTTTAGCCGTGCTTTTTTTAGCTGACTTTGCGACAGTTTTTTTACTCTGTTTAGTCAGCACTTTTACTGCGGTCTTTTTGGCGGTGCCATGAGCTGTTTTTGCGTCAACATGACTAGCAAAAACAGCCAAACTTACACCGACTAACAAGAGATTATAAAATTTATTTTTCACTGGGTAGTCTACGTTTTGAATGCGTATGCACGTGAATTGATATTAAACTGAGTTCAATTGTAAGTGGTTTAGCCGCGAATGGTCAAAGCTTAGTTGCTTTTAAAATGGCTAAAATAACTTATAAAACGTTTAGTTATTATTATGAAACTGTCTTTTTACTAAAGACTTTACTATAAAAAACAGTGTCATTGAAAGCAAAGCTCATGCGTTACTTGATACGATTTCATGCCCACATTCCTTGTCTTAACGGTAGTTAATTTCTGCACGCAATCCTTTTCCTAGTCTTGTTATGCGCGTTAACAACGCTTCAGCGGGGTCGACTCGCCAGGCATCGCTTAAGCGCATGTTTACTTTTGCGTTAGCGCCTGTGTAATAAATTTCAATAGGGCAACGTCCTTGGCTAAAGTCTGTAAATACCTCCGCTAATTGCTTAGCAAAGACTGTGCTTTCCAAATTATGCGTGGACGCATCGATGTGGATATAAATCGATTTAGCAAATTCTATTCTTGCTTGCTCAAGATCATGACATTTATCAACGGTTAAGCGTAAGGTATTGGTAAAGCTATCGATACCTAACGCGCCTTCAACAATGATTAAGCTATCTTTGTTTAAGTGCTGACGATATTTTTCATAAACATCCCCAAAAAGGGCACATTCTAGTTGCCCCGAGCGGTCATCAAGCGCGATAAAGCCCATGGTTTTACCATTTTTAGTTTGTCGTGTACGCACATCAATAATCCAGCCAGCGACGCGAGCATTTAACGCACCTTTGGAACGATTGACAGTGTCTTGTAACGTAGCAATTTTGCCATGCGTAAAGTATGCTAATTCGGCTTCGTAATGATCAATAGGATGGCCTGATAAATACACGCCTAAAATGCTTTTTTCTGCATCCAGTCGCTCTTGTTCTGTCCATGACGGCACGTCCGTTGAGTAAACTTCTGAGGTACTTATCTCTGTATTGTCAGCAACCGCGCCTAGCAAACCAAATAAATCATTTTGTCCTGTTGCAATCATCATGTCATGTTGCTCAGCAACTTTTAACGCTACAGGTAATTCCGCTAAATGACTGGCTCGACAGGTATTAAATTCATCAAAGGCCCCCGCTTTAATTAACGCTTCTAATACGCGTCGATTCACTTTTCGTAAATCCACGCGTTTACATAAATCATACAGTCCTAAAAAAACGCCGTGTTTATTACGTTCGCTCACTAAGGCTTCTTCAATAGCGGATTCGCCCACGCCTTTGATAGCACCTAAACCATAGACTATGCTCTGGGATGCGTTTACGGTGAATTTATGCTCAGATAAATTAATACTTGGCGGCAAAATGGTTAACTGCATTTGTCGACATTCTTCAATAAACACCACCACTTTATCGGTGTTATCCATATCAGACGATAGCACCGCAGCCATAAACGCAGCGGGGTAATGGGTTTTTAACCACGCGGTTTGATAAGCAACCAACGCATAGGCGGCCGAATGACTTTTATTAAAACCATAGCCGGCAAACTTTTCCATCAGATCGAAAATATAGCTCGCAATTTTAAGGTCAATAGCATTTGCAACCGCACCTTGAGTAAATTTTTCGCGCTCTTTAGCCATTTCCTCGGGCTTCTTTTTACCCATAGCACGACGTAACATATCAGCGCCGCCCAAAGTATATTGGGCGAGTTCACGCGCAATTTGCATGACTTGTTCTTGGTATAAAATAACACCGTTAGTGGGTTTTAAAATGGGTTCTAGCCACGGATGTGCATACTCTGCTTTCGCTCCATGTTTGACATTGATGTAGTCATCAACCATGCCCGACTCTAATGGTCCAGGTCTAAATAACGCCACTAAGGCAATAATGTCATCAAAACAATCTGGCTTAAGTTTCTTAATCAGCTCTTTCATGCCGCGTGATTCAAGCTGGAAAACTGCGGTGGTTAAGCCTTTTTTTAAGAGCGCATAGGTTTTGTCATCATTTCGTGGAATAACGGTAATATCCACTAAGGGTTTATTGTGTCGCTGATTATCTCGATTAATTGTTTGCAATGCCCAATCAATAATCGTTAACGTGCGTAGTCCTAAGAAGTCAAACTTAACTAAACCTACCGCTTCAACATCGTCTTTATCAAACTGAGTCACTAAATTGCCGCCGCCTTCTTCGCAATATAAGGGCGTAAAGTCGGTTAATTTTGTGGGTGAAATCACCACGCCACCTGCGTGCTTGCCCGCATTTCGCACGGTACCTTCTAACGACAATGCCATACTGATAAGCGTTTTAACTTCTTCTTCGGTATCGTAAAGTTTTTTTAAATCAGGGCTATCTTGCAAGGCTTTGGTTAAGGTCATGCCTATTTCAAAAGGGATTAACTTGGCTAAGCGATCAACAAAGCCATAAGAAAACCCTAACACCCGCCCTACATCACGAATAACTGCTTTTGCTGCCATCGAGCCATAGGTAATAATCTGTGCCACATGGTCACGGCCATAATGCTCGGCTACATACTGAATCACTTCGTCACGTCGATCCATGCAGAAATCGATGTCAAAATCGGGCATGGACACACGCTCTGGATTTAAAAATCGCTCAAATAATAAATCAAATTCAATAGGATCTAAATCGGTGATTTTCAATGCATACGCCACTAACGACCCAGCGCCTGAGCCTCGTCCTGGTCCCACGGGGATGTAATGATTTTTTGCCCACTGAATAAAATCCGCAACAATCATAAAATACCCAGGAAACCCCATGGCATTGATGACCTGTAACTCGGTGTCTAAACGCTGATAATAAGCCAGCTCGTTTTCTTGGGTATGACCACTACCCATTGCAGGGAATTGGAGTAGCCGTTCAGACAAGCCTTGTTTAGCTGCGACAGCCATTACATCACCCAAGGTCATGCCATCTGGCACAGGATAATCAGGTAAGAAATTTTGACCAAGGGTCAGCGCAATTGTGCAGCGTTTGGCGATTTCAACGGTATTAACGATCGCTTCGGGCAGGTCCGCAAATAATGCCAGCATTTCTTCACTGGAACGCAAATATTGCTGCCGTGTGTAATGGCTTGGACGCTGAGTGTCTTCCAAAACCCACCCTTGGTTGATGCACACCCGCACTTCATGTGCCTCAAAGTCTTCCGTATAAAGAAAGCGCACATCATTGGTGGCAACTAAGGGCACCTCAAATTTAGTCGCTAACTCAACAGCGGCAGCGATATAACGCTCTTCATCGTCTTTGCCCACACGCTGAACTTCTAAGTAAAAACACTGTGGGAATAAATCTTGCCAGGCACGTAAATACTGCTCGGCTAACTGTGGCTTATTGGCAACGATAGCTTTGCCAATATCACCTTCCAACGCGCCCGATAAGGCAATTAAACCGTGATGATTGTGCGCTAGCCATGCTCGTTTCAGCATAGGAATACCTTGCCGTTGCCCTTCTTGATACGCTTTAGAAATGAGCTCGGTTAACGTGATGTAGCCTTGCTGTTGATGTACCAATAAGGTTAAACGATACGGTGAATTTGGCTCGTCCTCATTAAAAAGTAATACATCAGCCCCCGCAATTGGCTTAAGACCCTGCGCCATGGCTGCCTTATAAAACTTAACCAGAGCAAATAAATTAACATTATCGGTAACCGCCACGGCGGGCATGGCTAACTCGGCAAGTCGCTTAACTAAAGCTTTAATTTTAACGATGCCGTCGACTAGCGAATATTCTGTATGGACACGTAAATGAACAAAAGCTGCTTGCATGAAGATTATCAATAATGAAAAAGTAGAAAGGCATTAAGCACATAGCGGCTTAACAAAGAATAGTGTCGTTCTGTAGTGTGTACGAACTTAACGCCGCATTGGCTAGGCGTTAATCGTTCGCTCCCAAAAAGTTTAATGGGGATGAAGAGTGTGCAGTGTGCTAATAAGGCAAACGAGCAAGGAGTCTACGCTATAAATCTTGGCTAGTTAAGCCTGACCGTGCGTTACAGTGTGGCGATGTTACTTTCCACCGCAGGCCTCTTTTTAAAATAATTGACCACCCCACTTAAGATGGCCTCTGCAATTTTATGTTGATAAAGCTGACTATTTAAATTTTGCTCTTCTGATTGATTAGAAATATAGGCTGTTTCAATCAAAATAGACGGAATATCAGGGGCTTTTAAAACAATAAAGCCAGCCCTTTGCACTGAATCTTTATGCAAAACGCCAATAGCATTAAATTTTTCTAAGACTCGATTAGCGATAGTTAGGCTCGCGCGTTGCGTCGCTGTTTGCGTAAGATCTAATAAGACAGACGCTAAAATATCCTCCTTATCACTTAAGTTAACGCCGCCTACCTCTATCGCATTCTCACTATTTGCCAGCCAACGTGCCGCATCACTGGAGGCGCCTCGCGTTGATAACACATACACAGAAGCCCCTTTTACTGCAGGATCATCGCAGGCATCAGCATGAATAGAAATAAATAAATCAGCTTTTGCCGCACGGGCAATTTCAATACGGTGCCTTAAACCAAGATAATAATCACCTTTACGCACCATAAAAGCCTTCATTCCGTCTTTGGCATTAACCAAACCAACCACTTTTTTGGCAATATCGTAAGTTATTTTTTTCTCTGAGGTGCCTTGTTGACCTTGCGCACCAGGATCATCACCTCCATGCCCTGCATCAATGGCAATTACCCAAGGCTTAGATTTAGCCTTACCGTTAGCTAAGTGCATCACAGGCTTAGCGAGCGTTTCTGTTGTGACCGACGTAGTACGATTTGGTTTAGTCTCAGCAGTCACTTCATGTAAAACGGGTGTTGTGAGCGGTTGAGGCGAAGCTATGATGACTTTAGCCGCTTGTTTAGGCTCACTTAGCGGTGTTGGCATGGCAACAACAGTTAAGGGTTCGGAGACTATCGCCACAGCTGGCGGGGGGAGGGGGGCTGAAAACGAAGCATTACTAAGCTCCACGATGAATTGATTACTGCCCACTTGGCGTACTGTTGGGACTACTTTTTTTAGATTCACGTGTTTTTTTAAATCAACCACCACGCGTAAATCAGTTTTGTCTTTAACGGCTGAACGTAAACGTAAAAATAAAGGATGCTCGGCAATAGGCTGTTTAATATGACGATTAAAGGTCGCCTGTTTAAAATCAATCACTAAACGAGCAGGATTTTGCAGCATAAAGACTTTATGCTGAGGCAATGCCGTCACGGCAAACGCTAATCTAAACTGTTTATCTTCAGACAAATAACGCACATCCTGAATGCTTACTTGGGCTGTCCATCCTGAGATGGCATACAGGTATAAACTCAACATCACCAAAATCTTGCTAACTCTGTTCATACTTAAGAAATTAGATACGTTATAAATTAAGGTAAATTATACCAATATGCCCTTGTTTATCAAAACTAACGAAAAGCACAATGGCAAGGGTTAAGGGGGCAGGTGGTGGTGACACGGAGTCTTAATGAAGAAATCTAAACCCTTTAGACGTGAAACGGTAAGTGGGCGTAAGCCATGGCAAAAGGTATTGAACCCACATACCATGCGGGATAATTCAATACTATGGCTATGGCGAACGCTTAGTGCATCGATATGGATTACGCCGTAGAGGGTGTCATGAGAGCTTACCCTTAATTAGTACTTAGAAGGTAAAAAAGGATTGTCGGGCAAGGTAAAGCCGGCGGCATTTAGATGGCCGCCACCGCCAAACTTTTCCGCGATAGCCGCGACATTAAACGCCCCGATTGAACGTAAACCAAACAGCCATTGCCGTTTGCCGCCATCATACTGGTAAGTCATCCCAAAACTTCCCGATTTTTTTGCTAAGAGATGGCCTAAATCGCTGGAAAAAAATGAGGGCGCATTCACGGCAAGCCCTGTTACATCAGCCAAATCCACCGTATAGGAGTATTTGACTAGCCTTTGTACCAACTTGGCAAACTGTGCGGTTTGAATATCGCCTACGCGTAACAGCTCGGGCAATTGTTGCTGACCAAAAGCCGTCAGGCTCAGCGGCATTTGTTCGTACAGCGCACTGGTGATCGCTTGCGTACCAGACAAGTTAAACCGCCACAAATCACGGTCTTCAATGTGCAGCAAAATTGGCGGCACGTCCTGCTTTGGAAAAAATTGCCGCCAGCTTAAGACGCAGCCACTTCGGGTCATATCGAAACATAAGCGCAGATTGCTTGGACAAGGATGAAGATTGAAAAATGTCTGGCATTTTTCCATCGCCGTAGCATGGTGGTCAATCAGCGTGATGTGTGCAGCGGTGCTGGCAGCGGCGAGTAGTACGTCGGGCGGGTACGAAAAATCGAGTATATAGATGTTCACGCCCGCCTTAAAGTGCGGAAAAGGGTCACCAAACCGAGCAGCGACATAACGCGCCTCTTGACCAAAATTGCAGAATGCCGCCCATGCCGCGCCCAAACCATCTAGGCAATCGGCGTGATAAATAATGAGTGTATTTTCGGTTTTCATAAATCAATAGTAAGTGATAAATAGTGTTTTTTATAGCGGGTCAGCAGGTTTTTCATGCTGCGTCGGTAGCCTTACCCAATGCTAAGCCACACTATGCACGTTAAAAAACATGAGTCAATTTAAGCAGTAAACTTGTGCTACACGGGGACAGCATATACATCTTTGAATTTTTCATTGTTAGCTCATTAAGAGATTAATTTTCAATTTTTTAATCATTGGGTAATAACGCTTTAAATAAACGCTTAAGTTCTGCGTGTAAAGTGTCTTTACTGCTTAAAGCACGTTGTACCTCTGCCATATCACTGCGTGTGCCATGGGCTAAGGCATTACGCAGATTGTTTAATAGTTTGTAATCGTCATTTTTCTTAAGGGTGTCCTTAATTTGTTGGCGATGCTCATAATTTTGTGGGTCTAATTTGGGTACGGTTTTATCTTGTTGGACGCGACGCGTAATCAATGCCTCATACCCTAACGTTGCTGCGCGTAAATAATCACCTTGTTGTAAATAAAAACAGGCGTTACTGCGCTGCCTTAAATATAAATTATCTTCTTTATGCCATGCGATGCGTTCTTTTAAGCTGTCTTCAAATAACGCACCTACGCCTGTTAAGCCGTTTTGGGTCGCGGCAGTAAATTTTTTTAAGGGCGAACGGGCGTTAGGGATATTCAGGGTGTTTTCAAAAAAGGCTGCTTCCTCCAGATATTTCGCGGTTTCTGGTGCCATACCATCGTGTTGTAATAATTTAGAAAATGGCGCGAGATTACCCGTTTTATTAAACCCATCTAAAGCGTGCAGCCATTCGGTAATGTTTAATAAGCCGTTGAGTTGCATCACTGGGGTTAAATCGTCTTTGGTTCTGTCTAAGGCACCGTAATAAATACCGATGATCATGACATGACGAGCGGTTTGTAAATACATGGCACTGAGTAAACCTAACATCGGCAAATGCCGTAAGCCGTGGGTAAGGTCTAACGAGACGGTATCACCCGCTTGAATGGCTGCGGCCATAATTTGTAAAATTTCAACTTGCTCGGTGAGGTTGTCGCCGTAAGGAATGCGTTTTAACTGGCAATCCACCTGTAAGTGTTGGCTAACAGGATGAGAAAAGTCCTCCAGTTGTGCTTGCGTGACGGTATCGGTTTCTACTGCTTCACTTAACGCTGGCCATTGCTCATGATCCACGGTACATAACACATCCCACATACTGCCAGATGTACCAAGCATGACCAATCGATCAGGTTGAATATGTTGCTTTAAAGCAAAACTAAAAAGCGCTCTGTTTTTTTACTACCGTCGTTAAAAACATAAGTTGCTTGACGAACTACGCGCTGAAGAGGGTTATGACAAAATTGAGGGTGCGCTTGGGGAGGCGCCGGTTGAAGCGTCGTTGTTGAATGCGTGGATGCAGTTGCAGGCACAGCAACAGCCGGAAGATACCGGGGGAGATACCGGGGTAGACGAAGATAGCCCACAAGAGGATGACACG
>QYQN01000106.1 GCA_007280895.1 Methylococcaceae bacterium | reverse complement strand
TACAACACCAGCAAATGCGTTGCACACTCCGTATGAAGCACATTTCCATTACGTTGTAATACAAAAAAACCTTGCTCTAAAGCGGCTTCTTTTGCTTTATCATAAAAATGAAACGAAGCAATAGCACCGTAAAGTTTGTAATGTTTATACACAGGAAATAAAGTTTTAAAGTTTTTCATTTTGCGTTGTAACTTTATTAAATCGCTTTCATGAGCTTTATATTTCACTTCAATAATGCCAATCGCCTCACCGTTGGTCATGACAATATCGTATTCTTCCTCTGTTTTACCACGCCGTTTATGCTCACTTTTGGCAATATCATCAAAATGAATCAGCCCTAAATGTGGATCCTCAACCAAGCTATTAAAAAAGAATTCCTCAGCCACCGCACCTTGATTTTTTTTCATGCTACCTAAATCAATACCAATGCGTTTTAACGTTTCATTGGTGGCTTGCATTTGCCTATTGGTTTCCTGCATTTGCATGTTGGTTTCTCGCTGCGCAGCATCTAAGCTGTCTGACTTAAGCGCCAAACTGGCTACCAATTCTTTTAATTCTTCATCTGTCATTTTATCTGCTCAACAATTAAATCTTACACAAAGAATACCATAAAAAAACCGCTCTACAATTATGCAGAGCGGCTAAAACAGCGTGTAATGATTAACGCCACCTTGCTAAAAATATCCCCGTAAGCAGATGTTTATTTGGAGAGGGTTATCCGCCAACCATGCAAGCACACGATAACAAAAACTTATTTCACACAGGTCGCTACAGGTGCCAAACTTACTGGGCGCGCGGCACGCAGTCCTTCATAGGTTAATCGAACTGCACAGGGTACTTGCGTAGCGCTGAGTGGTATTTTTTTCACCCAAGAGCCATTGGCATCAAGTGTTAAGCTCGTGGCATTAACAATCACTTTGCCAAAATTACTTTTTGCATTCAATTTTAAGGTCTTTAATGCTGCGTTACGCTGCTTAACTGTCAGGGTATTTTTAAATGCTAACTGACCATTAAGCGTTAACACATTATTTTGCCATTGCGCACTTTCCATAGAAAATCGCGTGACCAGATTAGTCGTAGTGGTGCGTGCCGGCCACACTTGGATAGTTGCCTGCACAGTGTTTGAGGATAAGCTTCTGCCTGTTGCTGTTTCTGTTACATACACTTGCAACGGCGATACTTTATTAGCGTCAGTAGCGCTAGGTAACCAACTTAAATCAATGGTGGGTAAATTATTTTTTGTATAGACCTTAGAGATAGTAACGCCAGAAGGTGCTGAACCATGCAAGGCAAAGGCATCATTTTCTGCATCCGTGACTTGCAATGAAATCACTAACGGAAGCTCGCCCACAGTGACATCCCATTTGTTATTAATAGGATGTAAGACCGGACTGGTATCCGCCGCTTGCACGGGTGCATTAAGTGCCTTAATAAAACTGGTTAACCCTGCTATGCGGCTTGATGACGAATAGAAGGCTGTAATGACGCCGGTTTTATAACCACTGCCGCTGTTATTGTAATGACAATCTGTACACCCAGTTGCGCCAGTGGGTGCCACATATTCAGGCCGTGCTAAAGCAGTTAGTGAACATAAAGTAAACGCGATCGTGCTGAGTAGTGAAATAACAATTTTATTATTCATAAGAGTGGTTGTTTAAATAAGAAGGGAAATTAACATCATCATCGCGCGAGAAATAACGCGTTCACTGCTTATTAAGCAAGCCTAATGCCATTTTTTATATGACTAATAATCAAAAACTTATCACTTTATCGTGATGTATTTACGCAGTTAACTATGCAATTTTTGTACATGACCTAGTTAATCAATACAGACTTTGCAGTAGTTATCGTTTATCACCTAGTCATTATTGCCATAGTGTTTATTAAGCAACTGATGTTACGCAGACCTTCACTGCGGCTTGAAAATAACTTGTTAAGACAACGTGATTACCTTACGTTTCTTAACAAATAAGCTATAAAAAAAGGGGGAGCATTTATTGCTCCCCCTTTTTTCTTGCTAAATTACTACGTTTAACCGCTTAGTCTTTTAACGCTTTCAATACTGCTTGCATGGTCGCATTGGCATCACCAAATAACATACGCGTGTTGTCCATCACAAATAATGGATTACCCACACCTGCATAACCAGAGGCCATACTGCGTTTTAACACGATTGTCGTGCCACCTTTCCAACACTCTAAAACAGGCATACCCGCAATAGGACTATTAGGATCATCTAACGCCGACGGATTTACAATGTCATTGGCACCAATCACAATGGATACATCCACATGGGGGAAATCATCATTGATTTCATCCATCTCATACACAATGTCATACGGTACTTTGGCTTCAGCTAATAAAACATTCATGTGACCTGGCATACGCCCTGCTACAGGATGAATACCAAAGCCCACTTTTTTACCTTTCTCACGCAGCAATTTAGTAATCTCATACACCGTGTGCTGAGCCTGAGCAACCGCCATACCGTAGCCTGGAATAATCATGATAGTTTTGGCTTCTTTTAACAAGACCGCAGTTTCTTCGGCTGTGACAGGTTGCACTTCACCTTCGATTACCGCCGCTTCGCCGCCAGACGTAGTACCAAAACCACCCGCAATCACACTGATGAAATTACGATTCATGGCGTTACACATAATATAACTAAGAATCGCCCCACTACTTCCCACCAAAGCACCCGTGACAATTAATAAATCGTTACTTAACATAAACCCAGTTGCCGCTGCCGCCCAACCAGAATAACTGTTCAGCATAGACACCACGACAGGCATATCGGCGCCACCAATCGCCATAACCATGTGTACACCAAACGCTAAGGCTAAGACAGTCATAATAACCAACGGTAACGCGCCGCCATGCGTCAACAACGGCAAACTGCCTACCTCACCTTCAGTTTGTTGTAAAAACAAACCACCCAACACCAGTACAGAAATTAAGATAGCTAAGTTTAAAAAATGCCGCGCAGGTAATAATAAGGGTTTACCACTAATTTTTTCACTGAGCTTGCAAAAAGCTATCACTGAGCCAGAAAACGTCACCGCACCAATTAAAATACCGATATAAATTTCCAATTCATGAATAGTTTTTTCAACACCTACCACCGTGATAGAACTATCCATAAAATTAGCATAGCCCACCAACACCGCCGCCATACCAACTAAACTATGCATGATTGCCACTAACTCTGGCATTTGAGTCATCGCCACCACAGACGCGGCACGCGCACCAATGCTACCGCCAATAACAATTGCCGCAATCAATAGACCAAAAGCCTCCATTGAAACGCTAAAGCCGGTGGCAATAATGGCAATCACCATGCCTAACATGCCAAAATAATTGCCTTTTCTGGACGTTTCTTGATTACTTAAACCACTTAAACTCAAAATAAATAAAATGGCTGCAACGATGTAAGCCATCGTAACTAAACTATGGGACATACAATTTCTCCTGTTATTTACGGAACATGTCTAACATACGACGCGTAACTAAAAAGCCCCCAGCAATATTGATGGAAGCCAGTAACGTTGCCAAGGTTGCCAAACCCACCACCAGATTATCTGGTGCCGAAATCTGCACAATAGCACCAAGCACAATAATGCCGCTGATGGCATTGGTTACACTCATCAGCGGCGTATGTAAGGCTGGTTTTACATTCCAAATAACTTGATACCCCACAAAACACGCCAACACAAACACCGTAAAATGCGTCATAAAAGACTCTGGCGCAACGGCACCCACGCCAAATAAACATAAGCCAACAAGCAACATGGGTAAAAAACTCATTATTGCATGGGTTTTTTTGTCCTCAACCACCGCCACAAGGGGAGCCGCCTTTTGTGCGGTGGCAGGGGCTGCTGATAATTTAGGCGGTGGTGGTGGCCAACTAATACTCCCTTCTTTAATCACCGTTGCACCACGAATCACCTCATCATCCATGTTGACGTTTAATTCACCATTTTTTTCAGGACATAGATCAGTTAATAAATGCCGTAAATTGGTGGCGTATAATTGACTGGCTTGATTGGCTAAGCGACTAGGTAAATTGGTGTAGCCAATTAAAGTCACCTCATGTTTAACAACGACCTGATTAACCTCGGTTAATTCACAATTACCACCTTGCTCGGCGGCCAAATCAACAATGACACTGCCAGCTTTCATGGATTTCACCATGTCAGTGGTAATTAATTTTGGGGCTGGTTTTCCTGGTATTAACGCGGTAGTTATAATAATGTCTACTTCTTTGGCTTGTTCTGCAAACAACGCCATTTCTGCCGCAATAAATTCAGCGGACATTGTTTTTGCATAGCCTCCTGTGCCGGCTCCTTCTTCTTTAAAATCCAGCATTAAAAATTCTGCGTCCATACTTTCTATTTGTTCTTTTACTTCTGGACGCGTATCAAAGGCGCGCACTATCGCCCCCATTCCTTTTGCTGCACCAATGGCGGCTAAACCCGCTACACCCGCCCCAATCACTAACACTTTGGCAGGAGGAATTTTTCCTGCGGCAGTAATTTGCCCTGTGAAAAACCGTCCAAAATGTTGTGCGGCTTCAACAATAGCACGATACCCAGCAATATTTGCCATCGAACTTAAAGCATCCATTTTCTGTGCCCGTGACATGCGCGGCACACTGTCCATTGCCAAAACAGTGGCATGTTTTGCCGCTAAAGCTTGCATTAACGCTTCATTTTGAGCAGGCCAAATAAAGCTGATTAACTGCGTTCCCTCTTTCATTAACGCCACTTCATCAATGCCTGTTTCTGCCTCAACAAACGGCGCCCGCACTTTCATGATGATATCTGCTGTGGCCCACAAACTTTGGGCATCCGCTAACACGGTTACGCCTACAGCCTCGTAAGCCTTATCAGCAATCGACGCATTAGTGCCCGCACCGCTTTCTATGAACACCGAAAAACCCAGTTTCATAATGTGTGCTGCTGCTTCTGGAGTGGTCGCAACGCGCTTCTCCCCAGGATACATCTCTTTAGGTATACCAATTTTCATACAGTCCCCCCGTTATTGTGGTTTAACAATTATTTAACTACTATTACTATGAATTGCTACCGGTGTTGTTTACCTCAGCACACTTTACTGCACACCTACCGACACAACCCCAGTCACTTAAAATAGCATGCCACACACCTTGGTTTCAGCTCAATGCTGGCCAGTGAGAATAAAAGATAAGTAGCCGTTATTCAATCAAAAAGTAATGACTCAACCTATAAACGGCTGAATGGTGGATAAAGTCGAGGATTTTATCGGGAAGTGGGCTACCCATTTAAAAAGGGACACAGTTAAGAGTCAAACCGTTCGTGGTGAGCCTGTCGAACCCACGAGCGGCTTAACCGTCCTCCTTCGACACGCTCAGGACGAACGGTCAAGCCTTGTTGAGTGTCCCGTGTTAAGTGAGTGGCGCATAAGTCGCACTAGACGCAAGCCTTAGTGCGACGTGTGTAGATGCTATAACAACAGACTAAATTAATTTACGTAACAACCCCTTAAATCACCATAAAATCAGCCGCCGTTAAGGCTAGATTTTTCCCAAGCACCGCTATTTGCAGC
>QYQN01000095.1 GCA_007280895.1 Methylococcaceae bacterium | reverse complement strand
GTCACTTCTGGAAATACGCTAATCAGGTGTAAATCACGGGTGATGGGGTGACTTGGATACTGGTCTTCAATAATAAATGTGGGTTGCTCAAGACCAGCCAGTTTGTTGCGTTTGTCTTCCAATTGCTGACTCCGTTTTAAATTTAAGCTGCTTAAAATGTCGTCAAGATAGCGGTTATTAGGTTCAAGCAACAGTAACAGACTGCCATTTTTTTTAAGGTAGTCTTTGATAAGTTTTATTTCTTCTGTAAGTAAGGGGGCGCTTGGTGCTGAGAGTACCAGTAATTCTGTATTGCTTGGCATGCTAGCATGAGTGCTTAAATTAAGTGGCACGGCGGTGATTGAACGTTCCAGCAGGCGCGCGGAAAATTGCCCTAAATCAGTGTTGTCGTGGCTCTGAAAATTACGTTCGCCATGACCCGTTAAATAACTTATCCAATGTTTTTGGGTATGGCTTAGGTGTAATAAGGCATTGCTAAGGGTTGTTTCATCAAGAAAATGTAATTTTTCTGTGTGGTGTTGGTAGCTAATTATCAGCGTGTCTGCATTGCCCAGCGCTAAATGTTTTGCTTCATTGGGGATGTCGTTAGGATCAATAAAGCTTAGCTGGATATTGTTTTTATGACGCTGATAGCGAGCAATTAATTGGGCTATTTGTAAGCGTGTCGCGTGTCCTTTTTTTATATAGGCTTTAATGCTAAGGGTATCGGGTAATGCCGTCAGCAGTTTTTGACTGGCTAGTGATAAGGTGTTGCTTTGCTGCGCAGTAACATCAATTGAACGTGTGTAGTGTGCGCTTAGCACCGCGCCTAAGGCGAATAAAGCAAGTCCTGCCAGCGTTTTTAGTAAATGGGTGAAGCGAGTAAAAGACAACATGAGCGTTCGTAGTAGGTTATTTTTGTAAGCGTTGATAATCAAGGCAGCGAATACTTAACCATAAAAAGCTGGCAATAAATAGCAGGAAATAGCCAAGGTCTGCTGAATGGATAAGCCCTGTTTGCAGGTTTTGAAAATGCCGTACTAACGATAAGTAATTGATGATTTCATTAGCTTGCTCTTTAATGGCTGTTGACCAGTCTATAATCCAGAGCAGTAATAAAAAACTAAAACTTAATATAGCGGCAAGCACGGGATGCGGCGCTAAGGTTGAGCAAAACACACCGACTGCGGCAAAGGCGCCCACTAACAACGTCAGTGCGAGAGCGTTGCACGCTAATTTTCCTAAATCAATGCTGCCACCTAGTGCCAAGCTTAATGGCATGAGGCTAATGCCACTGGTAATAACCATTAATAAGAAGCTAATGCCTAGGTATTTGCCGACAATAATATCGGTGGAAGAGAGCGGGGCAGAAAGCAATAAGGCAAAGGTTTTTGTGCGGCGTTCTTGGCAGATTACCGACATGGTGAGAATAGGGCAGAGTAATAATAAAATAATGCCAGCATTGCCAAATAACGGGGGGACGATAATATCAGTGAGGCTGGGTGCGTGTTCAATGAAGGCCAATTGTGGTTGAACACGCATGAAATTTTCGATTTGCGTTAAAAATAAATAGGCAAAAATAAATTGCAGTACACCCAAAAGTGACCAGGCTAAGGGCGATAAGAATAAGGATTTAAATTCATGTTGGGCAATAATCAGTGCTTTCATTTACTATTTTCCTGAATTAATTCGATAAACATTTCTTCCATTGATTTTTTTATAGGGCTTAATTCAAGTATATCCACGCCAGCGGCAATTAATTGTTCGGTTATTTTAGGGGTGGGATTAGCATTCGCGTGATAATGAATTTCAAGGTGCTGAGTAGAGATGACGGTAATATGAGTAATGTCAGTGTTAGCGGTTAATGCGGCAGGATCAAGCGCTAAGCGAGTGCGTAGGCAAAGTTTTTCTGTGCTCATTATGGCGGCTAACTCTGCACTGTTTTTTTGTAAAATCAGTTTGCCATCATGAATGATTTGCACATCAGTGCAGGACTCTTGTACTTCACTGAGGCGATGGGTTGATAAAATAACCCCATGAGTTTGCCCTAACTCTTTAATAAGTGTGTGTATCTCTTGGATTTGAATAGGATCAAGACCAACACTGGGTTCATCCAGAATAATGAGGTCGGGGTTATGAATAATCGCCTGTGCTATTCCCACGCGTTGTTGAAAGCCTTTTGATAACTGGCTAATAAGTTTATGCTGAACTGCGCCTAAGCTACAGCGCCCCAGTGCCGAATGCACGGCAGCGTGGCACTGTTTAGTGGGTATATTGTGTAATTGTGCGCAATAGCGTAAGAACTCACTGACGGTTAAGTCGCGATACAACGGTGGCGTATCGGGCAAATAGCCTAGGCTTTGTTTGGCGAGAATAGGGTGGGTCAGAACATTGTAGCCATTAATTAAAATGTGCCCTGAGCTGGGGGCTAATAATCCACATAGCAGCTGCATAGTGGTGGTTTTACCGGCACCGTTGACCCCTAAAAAACCAAGCACCTGACCTTTAGCTAAACTAAAACTAAGATCGTGAACAGCACAGTATGCACCAAAATAACGAAACACATGATCAGCCTCGATCAGTTTTGTCATGATTACACCTGGCTGAGTAAGTGCTGTAGTTCTGTTTGAATTTTTTTCCGGTATAACAAAAACTTCCAGCGTTTTCCGCCACATTGTCGCCATAACATTGCCGAGCGAATACCTGCTAATAAACAGGCGCGTATTTTATTGGCAATGGCAGGTTTGGACAGTAAGTCCGCCTCGCCATTAACCATAATGCGCGGTGTTAAGGTACTGATCGTTTGAGAATAGACATCACCAAGGTTGGCCATGATATTTTCATGCACTAAACCAAAGGATTCACTTTGAGCTTGCGCTTTCAGCACGCCAGTATGAATAATGCTTTGTAAATCAGGACGTTTCTCTAATTGATGCTCTAAAAAGACAATTGTAGCAGAGTAACGGGCTTGTTCTGGGTTAGCTATTTTATAGCCCGTCATTTGTAGTGAAAGTTGCTCTAAGCCTAATTTTAATGCGGGTAAAGAACCATAAACGTCAATAATGCTTGAGGAGTCGACTTTTAAGATGCTGCCAATACTGGCTTCAAGGGCAATGTTATGAGTGCTGCCCGTGCTGGCAAATTGCTGAACTAACGCGGCTGCCTGAGCAATTCCCGCGAGCGCGATGGTTTGGTTAGTGATAGTATTTAATTGCATAAGTGAGAGTAGACGATACAGTTTAGTGATGATTGGTGCACAGCGTTATTATCCCCTTGAACGCTCCTTGTGTGAATGACTAAGCAAACCTGAGGAGACGTTAACGCATTCTCTAAGCATTCTAGTGAAATATCAGTGTTTGCGGGTAATTGTCAATAGCCCCATAAATAGTGTTAATTCTGTTAAGGTTAATTTTTTCATTCAATCCTAATGAGCATACAGGCATGACTAAAGAACTTATTTTATCCGTACAAGGTATGAAGTGTAGTGGGTGTGAAACCTTGTTAACGCAAGCGTTGTTAAAGGTGGCGGGCATTAGTCAGGTGCTTGCCTCAGCAACAGAGCAGTCCGTGAGTATACAGTATGACACCGAGACTGCACCGTTGGCATTGCTTGAAATAGCCATTACAAATGCTGGTTTTACCGTGAGTAAATAAGTTAATTTACTCACAGAGCGTTAAGCAAAATTATAGCTTAATGCATGTTTTTCGTTGGGCGAGAGGTTTGCCTAAAACGCATACTGTGGGGAGTGTACGATTGCGTAGCGTCTCACTCAACTTAAAAATGCTGAGTTTAGTACGCGGTCAACATATCAACAGTGGTTTTTAAACCCAGAATAGTTGCGTTACAGCCGTTAAGAACGCATTTTAAGGTACGTGTTAAATTAATTTTATAATTAAGAATGACTGAGTTCAGTCCGTTTTTTTAAAGAGAGCATAGTATGGTTAGCCAAACCCAGTCCATTCAAACGATTACTTTTGCCATTGCAGGGATGCGTTGCGCAGGTTGCGTAAATGCAGTAGAGCAAGTATTAACGGCTTTAGATGGCGTACACTCGGTGTGCGTTAATTTTGCAGATCATAGTGCAGTGCTCACGACTACCTTGAGCGCAGAGCATGTCATTGAAGTGCTTAAGCACGCAGGTTATGACAGTGCGGTAATGGAAGCGTTTGTTGATCCCAAAGAACAAGAGCGGCAAGAATGGCAGCGTTATGGTGTGCTGCTTAAAAAAGCTGCCGTCGCGGGTGTCTTAGGTCTGTTGTTAATGCTTAGCGAACATTGGGCGCTGTTACCAAGCATGGGGTCAGGGCTGGGACAGTGGGTTTGGGCAGAGGTAGCCTTAGTTAGCTTGGCGGTAATGATTTATTCAGGGCAGCATTTTTATCAAGGTGCATACACCAGCTTCTTGCATCGACAAGCTAACATGGACACCTTGATTGCCTTAGGTACAGGTGCTGCTTGGTTATATTCCTGTATTGTGATTGATTATTTTGCCGTGTTACCGCCTTTAGCGTCGTATGCTTATTTTGAAGCCGCCGTGGTAATTTTAGCCTTTGTTAATTTAGGCTCTGCTTTAGAAACGCGTGCAAAAAGTAAAACGTCGGGGGCTATTCGGCAATTAATTGGTTTGCAACCGCGTTTTGCTCGGGTGCTGAGAAATGGCGAAGAGCTTGATGTGCCTATCGAACAAATAGGCTTAGGTGAGACGTTGCGCGTCAGACCAGGTGAAAAAATTGCCGTGGATGGTCGCGTTCTTGAGGGAATCTCAACGGTTGATGAGGCAATGTTAACGGGCGAAGCACTTCCCGTTGAAAAACAGCCAGGCATGATGGTGAGTGCTGGAACCATGAATCAAACAGGTAGTTTTTTATTTATTGCCACACGTATTGGACGAGACACGGCTTTAGCACAGATTATCGCCAGTGTGCGGCAGGCACAAAACAGTAAGCCAGAGCTTGCAAAGTTGGCAGATAAAATCTCTGCGGTATTCGTGCCTGTGGTAGTGGGTATTGCCCTGCTAACTTTTTTGGTGTGGTATCTGTTTGGGCCAGAACCGTCATTTGGCTATGCTTTTGTCACAGCAATGACTGTATTAGTGATTGCTTGCCCTTGCGCCTTAGGCTTAGCAACGCCGATGTCGGTGATGGTGGCTGTGGGACGTGCCGCGCAATCGGGCATCTTAATTCGTCAAGGAGAAGCCCTGCAAATAGCCGGCAGTTTGACCTGCATTGTGTTGGATAAAACGGGCACGGTTACCGAAGGCAAGCCGCAAGTGGTTGCCGTTGAGTCGTTGGGCAAGCTTGATGAACGGCGTATTGTGCAAATAGCGGCAAGTTGTGAGGCGGGTTCTGAGCACGCATTGGCTGCTAGCATCGTCGCGTATGCTGAACTGCATCAGGTGGGCTTAGAAAAAATTACCGATTTTAATGCATTGGTTGGCTTAGGCGTGTCAGCAACCGTGGCTAAGCAGCGCGTGTTATTGGGCAATAAAGCCTTGATGGATGCGCATAATATTAAATTCACACGACACAATAATCATTTAGAGAAAATTGCTGGGCAAGGTCAAACGCCTGTTTTATTAGCTGTAAATAATGTTATCGAAGGCATTATTGCTATCGCTGATCCCATTAAAAAAGATTCTGCTGCGGCCGTTGCGCAACTGAAAACACAAGGTCTTCGGGTCATTATGCTAACAGGAGATAATCAGATCACTGCACATGCTATGGCAAAGCAAGCAGGCATTGATGAAGTGATTGCACACGTGCTGCCGCAGGATAAAGCACAGGCCATTCAAGCCTTACAGCAACAAGGCGAAAAAGTGGGCATGGTGGGTGATGGTATTAATGATGCGCCCGCGTTGGTGCAGGCGGATGTTGGCTTTGCAATAGGTACTGGAACAGATGTTGCTATTGCCAGTGCGGATGTGGTGATTTTGCAAGGCTCGCTAATGAAGGTCAATGAAATTATAGGCTTATCTAAATGTACCGTAGCTAATATTAAGCAAAATTTTATGGGTGCATTCTTTTATAACGTGATTAGCCTGCCTGTTGCAGCGGGTGTGTTATACCCACTGTTTGGCGTCTTGCTTAATCCAATGATTGCTGGTGCAGCGATGGCGCTTTCATCGGTAACTGTGGTGCTGAATGCTAATCGCTTGCGTTGGATGAAGTGGTAAGTTTGGCGGAATGTTCAGTATTGTTAGGGGCTAAAAAATGTCGGTAATCAATCGCAATTTTTAAGCCCGCAAAATTACCTGCCATGTTAAATAAGCGCTGGTCTTTTTTATCAAAACTTAATTTAATTTCATTAAGCGCGTTGCTCTCATAGCCCTTTTCAATGCGAGTGGTCAGTAATTTAAAAAAGTAGCGATAAACTTCGTGGTCAGCGTTATCTTCAATACTAATAGGTTCACCAAAGTGCCTTAGCACTTCTGATTTTAAGGGTAACTGCGCTGAAATCGTCGGCGTTACTATAGTTTTAGCTTTGAGTTGTTGTTTTTCTTCGCTAATTTCAGCACCAGCAAGTGAGCGTAACGAGACTTCAAGAAATTGTGCGGGGGCTATCTGTAAAAATAATGAAGAAAATGACCAATCGTGTAACTGATTCTCTTGGTTGAAGCGTAAGTCAGTAAAAAATTTTATCTCAGGATGAATGATTTCTTGTTGTGCATTGACCTTACAAAACCAATAGCGCCATTGCCTGCCGTTGTTAGGAGTAGGTAAATTTTCACTGGGATACAGTTTTGTTAGATTGATAAAATCATTACTGGTAATGCGCGGCTGATTAAAATGAAGCGTAAAATCTTGCTTAACAGAAACAGCAAAATAACGATCAAATTCATTAAGTTGTAAATAGGTTTGATAAATGCGAAACCACTCGATACAGCCACTAAGCAGGCTGCTTAAAATAATAAGGCTAAGTATTTTTAAGGCGCGTGACGCTGGGTTTAGTTTCATGGTCTTTAATGTAAGGTGGGCGAAATAGCCATTAATTCTTGATCGGTAATGATGCGCTCAACATCTATTTGATCAAAATAAAAATGCGCATTACAAAATTCACAGATGACTTCAATAGTGCCGCGTTCTTTGATAATGCCTTCAAGCTCTTCGCGACCCATGGCATACAAGGCCTTAGCAATTTTTTTGGTGGAGCAGGAGCATTCAAAACTGACTGATTCTTCTGTAAATACACGGACTTTTTCTTGATTAAATAAGCGGAATAGCACGTCTTCCGCTTCTAATTTAAACAATTCATGACTGGTTAAGGTATCGGCTAACAGGCACAGCCGTGCCCAATCTTCTTGGTCGCGTACTTTAGAGGGAATTTCTTGTAACAATAAGCCAGCGGCATGGGTGTCATCAGCAAATAACCATAACCGTGTGTTAAGTTGTTCAGAATGAATAAAATAATTTTCTAAGGCAGTGTTGAGTTGATCATTATTTATGCTCACGACACCTTGATAAGCTTCGCCCACCGTAGGGGCAATGGTAATAATGAGCTGACCCTCACCAAATAAACTGTTCGGGTTTTCGGAGTTATCGCTGTGTTGACGAATTAGGCCTCTGATTTTTCTATCATGAGTCGCTTGAGCCACTAAAGTCTTAACTTGTCCATTGCCTTGCACTTGCAAAATAATTGCGCCTTCAAATTTAATGGTGGCCGATAGCATGACCACTGACGCTAAGGCATGCCCCAGCACTTCTTGGTAACGTGGTGTTAAGGATTGGTGTTGCTTAGCTTCTTGCCAGCAGGTGTTAAGCTGAACCAATTCGCCACGAATCCCGAGTTCTTCGAATAAAAAACGGCGTAAAGTATCTTGTTTAGTCATGAGGGTTTTATCGATAAGAGTGAATAATAATGACGTTTTATTATAAGTCAGAACGTGGAAAGTTTTGCCGTCGTGATTAATTATTCAGCGGTATCCTGAAGGCATTGACTTATCCCAGGTGGTGGGCGCTATAGTTATCACTCTATTGCCCTCTTCGCGTATAAAATTTCTGATTTCTTAAAAAGAATGTCGAATTGAAATAACTATGGCAACGTCTGCCAAAACAGGCGCATACGTTGCCGCGTTTTCACGCTTTGTTGATGCTGATCTAAACTAGGGAAAAGCAGGTTTAACTGTTTTATTTCAATAGAGTTAAAGAGGTAGTGAAAATATTGAGACATCAATTCACAAGGTTTATGTGTGCCATGTGAGAATCTATAACGTATTCTTTCGTAGATTAAGAAGCGTAGACCGGATAAGCGATAGCGTCATCCGGCAAACCAAAAGGTGCATGGCGTTATCGCTCATGCACCTTACATTTCTTTATGCGGAGTGCGCGGTTAAATAGACTAACTGATGTTACGCAGGTAAACCAGAAATCAACAACTTACAAAGAAAAAAATAGATGTAACTTACTGATAGTTCGTTGTCTGTGCATAATATTAGAGACTAATTATTTTTAATAATTAGTTACCTTCAATAGCACCACCGTCTGTTGCATTAGTAGGATTATTAGCACAACGTGGATGACCGTAGGAGCTAGCGCTGAACCCTGGGCCGCCAGAAAGGTTTTCAGTAATATCTTGTAACATCTGATCTTGATGAGTTGATGAGACACCAAAAGGTACGTTAGCTACAGTATAAGCACTGCCATTTAGTGCTTCACGGACTTTCCATGCAATAACATGGTCAGTACATGATGTGTCACCAGATACGCCAATAGCACCTACTTTCTTTTTATTACTATTAAACAAATTTAAACCACCACCTAAACCCGTTACACCACCAACGCGTTTACCTATTAATGGATCGCGTAGGGTACCAAAAGTTCTGGTATTGCCATCAAAGATAGCCAATGGTGCAGTTAAATTACTCGCATCGGATAATGCGCCACCGGTTATAGTGGACCCTGAAATCCGGACAATAGTTTAAGCTATGCTCTGTCAAAAAATGAGAATTGTGAAATGAACGAAAGCAAACGGAAGATTTTTACAGCGGCTCAAAAAGCCAAGATTGCTTTGGAAGCTGTTAGAGGCACAAAGACGATCAACGAGATTGCTCAAGAGAATAG
>QYQN01000058.1 GCA_007280895.1 Methylococcaceae bacterium | reverse complement strand
GTGTTAACCACCTATCCTGGCGTACATGCTGTAATTATTCATCGCATTAGCCATTACTGCTGGTTATCAGGCTATAAATGGTTGGCAAAATTCATTGCTTACCTATCTCGCTGGTGGACTGGCATTGAAATTCACCCGGGCGCTAAAATTGGTCGGCGGCTTTTTATAGATCACGGTATGGGTATTGTTATTGGTGAAACAGCGATCATCGGCGACGACTGCACCCTTTATCATGGCGTAACACTTGGCGGCACAACGTGGAATAAAGGCAAACGGCATCCAACATTAAAAAATGGCATTATTGTAGGTGCTGGGGCTAAAATCTTAGGCCCAATAACTATTGGTGATAATGCTAGGGTTGGTTCAAATTCTGTGGTGTTAAAAACCGTACCTAACGATGCAACTGTTGTTGGCATTCCGGGACACATTGTTGATAACAAAACCAAACTAAATACCTCCTCTGCAATAAATCTAACAACCAAGTTCGAATTCGACTCCTACGGATTAACTGCCGACATGCCAGACCCCATTGCCATCGCAATTAATCGAATGCTAAATCATATCCATACGCTCGACAAACAAATTGAATCAATGCAAGAAGCCCTTAATAACGCAGGCATTCAATGCCAGAACCCTCCAAATAACAACTTAGATGGCTGTAAAATTAAGGACTAATCTTTCATCCTCAACCCAACCCATTAATAACAAGGTGTTTTTTATAGTTTATTACAACTAGGTGCGAGGCATAAATGTTGACTATTGCAGTAGGTTAAGTATAGTTAACAAAAAACAACTTTATTTTAAGGATATTTCTATGCGCTTAACAACTAAAGGACGCTATGCTGTAACAGCAATGCTTGACCTTGCATTTCATAGCCAAATTAAACCCGTCACACTTACTGAAATTGCAGCTCGCCAAACAATTTCATTATCGTATCTTGAACAATTATTCGCCAGATTACGTCGCGCAGGAATGGTTAAAGGCGTAAGAGGCCCAGGCGGCGGCTATACGTTATGCGGTTCAGCAGATGAAATTAATATTGCTGATATTATTGCTGCAGTAGATGAGCAAGTAGATGCCACTAAATGTGGTGGTGAAGCCAATTGCCAGCAACACCAAGCCTGCTTAACACATGGCTTATGGATGGGTTTAAGTGATCAAATTCGGGATTATTTAAAGAGCATTACGCTGGGTAATTTGCTAGAAAAACATAATGTTCAAGAGGTTGCTAAACGTCAAGAGCTTGAAGCCCAAAGGATTGTTGAAATCCACCGACAGGTTTCTGTTAACCCATAAACAACATGATTTATCTTGATAATAACGCGACCACAGCTTTAGATGAGCGCGTTTTAGAGTCTATGCTACCTTTTTTATCAACGCATTATGGCAATCCTTCCAGCTTATATAGTCAGGGAAGAATTGCCAGAAGCGCTCTCGACACTGCGCGAGAACAAATTGCCCATGCGTGCTCAACCTCCCCTAATCAAATCATTTTTACTAGTGGCGGAACTGAGTCAAACCACCTCGCATTAAACTCACTATCGCCTAAGGCGTCACTCGCTATTTCTGCGATAGAGCACCCCTCCATCCTTGAGCCGGCTCAAATTTTAACACGCCAAGGTATTTCATTACAGTCTATTGGCGTCAGTAAGGAAGGGGTAATTACTCCAGCTCAACTTGAGCCCATCTTTGCTACCCAGCCTCCAGATTTGATTTCAATAATGCATGGCAATAATGAAACCGGCGTCATTCAAGATATTCGTTTTATTTCAGAACAATGCAAAGCACTAAATGTTAAACTCCATACCGATGCATCGCAAACATTTGGTAAAATTCCTGTTTCATTTTCTAATTTAGGCGTTGATTTTATGACTATTTCTAGCCATAAAATTTATGGACCTAAAGGATGCGGCGCACTTTTATACACTAAACAAAATCAACTTCACCCCATGCTTTATGGAGGAGGACAAGAACAACAATTCCGTGCCGGTACCGAAAATGTTGCGGCTATTGTGGGCTTTGGCAAAGCAGCCGAACTGGCTTATGCAGAACTTCAACAACGTTATCATCACACTAAAATATTGAGTCAATACTTAGAAACAAAGCTATCAACTATTCCTGGTATGACTATTTTTGGACATGGCGTAGAGCGCTTACCTAATACCATTCAATTTAGCATCGACAACATTAATGGAGAAATGCTACTAATGAAACTGGATCAAAAAGGTATTGCCGTCTCTAGTGGCTCAGCATGCGCAAATAACAGTAAATCTTCAAGCAAAGTAATAATTGCCATGGGTTACTCTGTCATTACCGCTGAATCTGCTATTAGAGTTAGCTTTGGCAAAGATAATACAGAACAAGAAGTGGCTCATTTTTTTGAGACATTACTCAGCTTATTAAACACGCTATAAGGACTATTTATGCCTGTCACCCTTACAGAAAATGCAGCAAAACAAGTAAAAAAACAGTTAGCTAATCGAGGCAAAGGCATCGGGTTAAAACTTGGTGTAAAAAAATCAGGCTGCTCTGGGTATTCATATATTATTGATTATGCAGACACGGTTAATGAAAACGATTTCTCGTATCAAAGCTTTGGCATCAATATCATCGTGCCCTCTGATGAAATTCAATTTATTGACGGTATGGAATTGGACTATTGTAAAGAAGGCATCAATGAAGCCTTTAAATTTAACAATCCTAATGCCGTCGGTACATGCGGCTGTGGCGAAAGCTTTGCAGTAACAAAGCCTATTTCTTAATGAAACATATAGTTATTTTTACAGACGATCCAGGGTGGCATGGTAAACAGCTTCAACAAGCATTTGCCAATCTCGGCTACACCAGCTCTTTTGCTTCACTTACCCATTGTCAGTTACAAATATCCCCACATACTCTACCTATCACAATTCCAGGCCTAAAAGAATCTCTACCCTGCGCAGTATTTGTCCGCGGCATTCCTGGTGGCTCACTAGCTGAAGTCACGTTTTACCTTAATATTTTACATAGCCTAAAAAAACTTAATATTCCTGTTTATAACCAAGTAAACGCTATTGAGCATAGCGTAGATAAAGCTGCAACAAGCTTTTTACTGCAGCAAGCAAAACTCCCAACACCAATTACATGGGTCGTGAAAGATACTGACGACGCAATAGCTATAACCAAAAATGAGTTACAGCAAGGTCATTTTGTTATCTGCAAACCGCTATTCGGCTCTCAAGGAAAAGGCATCCGTCGAATTGAAAAAACTAGCGACTTACTTTGGCTAACATCAAGCCAAGGCATTTTTTATCTCCAACGATTTATAAACTGCCTCGGCAATGATTTTTCTGATATTAGAGTTTTTGTTATCAATCAAATCGCAATTTCTGCAATGCGAAGAAAAGGAAAATATTGGTTAAATAATGTGGCTCTAGGCGCTCACTGCGAACCCATCGAGTTAACAGATGATCTTGCTAAACTTGCGACTAAGGCCACACACGCATTAAATTTAGATTACGCTGGTATAGATATTATTCAAGATACTAATGGTCACTACACTATTATTGAAGTCAACAGCATTCCTGCTTGGAAGGGTCTGGAGTCAACTTGCTCAATAAATATTGCTCAACTTCTTGCTGATGATTTAATTAACCGCTGCATCAACTAAATATCTATCCGCGTGATTACACCAAAGCAACTCTCTGAACTCTACTTACTTGCCTGCGAAACAGAGTTACAGGCATTTAAACCAGGTAATGTAAGTATTTATTCTGAAGGTCATGACATGACTGTCAACGATTTTAGAATCAGTTCCGAAAAAAGTGCCTCTCCACTCTGCAATCCCAACTTTAGCCTTGGTGAGAAAATTTATTATGCTGTTGAAGCAACATCCACCAACGTTGGATGCAATACAAATTTGGGAATTATTTTATTATGCGCACCATTAATCCATAGCGCTCAAACTAAACAGCCCAGCACTTCAATTAAAATTGCCCTATCAAACACGCTGTTAGCAACAACAGTTACTGATGCAAACTGGACATTTAAAGCAATTACATTAGCTGCTCCGGGTGGGTTAGGGACTAATACTGAGCAAGATGTTCACAATCCTGCAACGATAACCTTATTACAGGCCATGCAATTAGCCGCATCTAAAGACCGAATCGCCTTTCAGTATTGCAATCAATATAGAGATATTTTCGATTTTTTAACTCCGATATACTATACTACCCTTAGTAAATGGAACAAACCCAATTGGGCTGCAGTAATGGTTTATCTAAGTTGTATAACCCAACTACCAGATAGCCATATTGAAAGAAAGTTTGGTGATTGTTATACATTAATGATTACTGAAAAAATGAATTCATTAAAAAATGCTTTGCATAACGCTGAGAGACCAGAGTCCATTCTTCCGCTTCTTTATAGCGCAGATAATAGTCTTAAATCTCTAGGCATTAATCCTGGCACAACCGCTGATTTAACTGTAGCAACAATTTTTTCAGCATTTTTACAAGACTTTAAAAGTCTTTAACAAATTTGTTCATTCAACAAATAAGGAGACACGTAAGTGTCAATATTAGCTCAAATTTTTTCAACTTTTTCTTCACAGGGGAAAACAAAAATGGCAAAAATTAATAAATTGTGTGTTGGTGAATCTTTAGTGGGCGAAGGCAATGAAATTGCACACATCGATTTAATCATTGGTCCAAGAGGATCTGCTGCTGAAAGCGCATTCGCAAATGCCTTAACAAATAATAAAGATGGTTTCTCTACTTTATTAGCAGTAGTTGCTCCTAATTTAATGGTTAAACCAGCAACAATTTTATTCAATAAAGTTACTATAAAAGGCTCAAAACAAGCAGTTCAAATGTTTGGTCCTGCTCAACGTGCTGTTGCTATGGCAGTCGCTGATTGTGTTGAAGACGGCACTATCCCTGCCGATGAAGCTGACGATTTATTTATTTCAGTTGGTGTTTTTATTCACTGGAAAGCTGAAGATGACGCAAAAATTGAATCCTTCAATTATGCAGCAACTAAAGAAGCATTAAAACGTGCCATTGCTGGCACACCAACAGCAGCTGAAGTTGTTGCTGCTAAAAAAGAAGCAAAACATCCATTCGCTGTAAATAATGAAGCATAAAACTTAACGTTTAATGCCTTATAAATACCTCGATAATTTTATCGAGGTATTTTTTACCTCTAAAATATCTTGAGACGTAATTGCTCCTGTATGAAGGCTTGTTGCCAAAAGAACTATTTCAATACCTATTTTTTGTAATAAAAATAAATCATCTTTATTTCTTACTCCTCCCGCTGCAATGAACGTTTTATTTACTTTTAATTGCCTAAATTCTTTTAATTTTTTCAAATCAGGACCCAAACAACTTCCAACACGCGCTAATGTCATTACAATAATGTTATTTGGCCAATACTCTTGGGTATCAAAAAGATCTCTCGCTCCCAACGCAACTCCATTACTTGAATAATCTAACGATAGTACATATTTTTTTTTTAACAAACGTATTTCTGAAATTGAGTTATTTTTGTATGACTCACTACCTATCACAGGTAAATAATTTTTAGGCCGCTTCATATAAAATTGATACGACTGACGCCCCTGATCCACCCAAAAACTCAATTCTGAAAATCGTAAAATCACTTGATCTATCAGTTGTGTTTGACTCTCCTGACCAGTTATAGCATTTAAATCTGCAATATAAAAAGTATCAAAACAATACAAGTCTAACAATGCATTTATAATACCCTCCATATCCGAACCAGCATAAAGGCATGAATCAATCGGCTGGTAATCCAATCTATTACCTAAATAAGCATGTACCACAATATTATTTTTTATATCTATAACTGGAATGATTTTCATCGAACAAAAAAATGAAAGTATTAATTTTTGAGTTTATTTCAGGAGGCGGCTTAAATAAAGAGACGCTTCCCAATACACTATTAAATGAAGGACTTATTATGCTAAACGCTGTAATTGAAGGCTTTTCTAGTATGAAAAACATTCAATTAGTCGTTATGCAGGACTTTCGTGTGAAAACAAAACTATCTTCTAGCAATATTACGCGCGCAGTAATTTATAAACACCAAAATTATTTTCATGAGTTTATCAATTTATCAAAAACATGTTCTTTTGTTTGGCCTATCGCTCCTGAATTTAACAGCATCTTACTCAACTTATGTAAAGCTGTTGCACATGAAAAATTACTAATATCCATCCCTTCTGCAATTGAAATAACTAGCAATAAATTTTTAACTTATAAATTCTTAACTAGACATAAAATTACTACAGTACCAACACAACTGTTTTCTCTGGATTGTCACTATGAAAGTACCCATATGCTTAAATCCATTGACGGAGCCGGATGCAATGAAAACCTGTTAATTACAACTAAAACTGAGTTTGACAACGCACCTTTTCATGTAAATAAATATATTATTCAACCACATATAATTGGTATAACAACAAGCATTTCCTGTTTATTTTATAATGAAGAAGCTCGGGTAATTTCATACAATTTACAAGAATTTAGACTTACAAATAATAACTACCAGCTTGAAAAAATTACTGTCAATCATTCACCATTTAATCATCACCATCAGACCCTTGCATCTAAAATAGCAAAAGCAATCCCTGGTTTATGGGGGTACATAGGCATTGATTTAATCGAAACGATAGATAATATATTTGTTTTAGAAATAAACCCTAGACTAACCACTTCTTTTGCTGGAGTTTACCCTTCTTTAGGAATTAATCTTGTCGAGGAAATATTTATCTTGAAAAATAAAAATGTTATTAATTCAACAAATAACGCTATTTTTTTAATCAACCTAAACAATTACTAAATTTATGCACTATGTAGGATGGGACTTAGGCGGCGCACATATAAAAGCTGCATTATTAAATTCTTCTGGGGTTATTTGTAAAACATTTTTAGTGCCCTGTCCGCTCTGGAAGGGACTTAATCATCTTTCATGTGCAATGTCCTACATTCTAAATTTATTACCACATAAAGACATCTACCATGCGATTACCATGACAGGTGAATTAGTTGATTTGTTTGATAATCGAGAAGAAGGTGTTAGACAAATTATTAAAACAAGCACATCACTTCTACTATCTGATTATACTTATTTTTATGCGGGTCATAATGGATTAATTACTAACCCTGATTCATTAAAATCTATTTATTCCACTATTGCATCAGCAAATTGGCTTGCAAGTGCAAACTACATTGCACAAAAACTTGACCACGCTATTTTGATAGACATCGGTAGCACAACAACAGATATCATTGTTATAAGCGACGGCCAAGTCAAATCAACAGCACGTAGTGATTACGAGCGCCTTATTTCTCAGGAACTAGTTTATACAGGCATTATTCGAACACCTGTAATGGCCATAACCCAATCAATTAAGCAGGAAAATAAATCAATTAACCTTGTTGCAGAGTATTTTGCTACTATGGCAGATGTATATCGAATGACCGGCGAACTAAATGAACTTAGTGATCATACCGAAACAGCAGACGGAGGTTCTAAAACAATTGAGGCAAGTGCCAGGCGATTAGCGCGAATGATTGCTTGTGATTTTGAAACAGAGGACTTAAATACTTGGCATTTGTTTGCTAAGAATATTAGGCAGAAACAAATTCAAAAAATATCAAAATCTCTAGATTACTGCCAAAATTATTATTCACTACCCCATCACTACCCTCTGATAGGTGCAGGCATTGGACATTTTTTAATTAAAGAAATAGCGGACTCAAAAAAAACATCTTATATTGATATTAATTCTTTTTTTTATTTCAATCAACAACTCTCCGAATACTCCCCATCCGACATTGCTCCTGCTGCTGCTCTTTCTTTTTTATTAAAGCATAAACTAGAAACAGAAAACGTAACCTCGAAAGAACAGCTAACAATTAATAGACATTTTTCCTAAATAATCTAGATAGGATTAAAATAATGCCCTACCTCATAAATACCGGTAGCCATAAGCCCTTATGCTCAACAACTCAAAGATAAGCCTGAAGAACTCCTACGAACTGCGGGCTTGTCACAAGAAGATTTCCTGCATATTCATGGGAATCTAGCTGCTTTCCTAATTGAACAAAAATGTTCAACCCGAGGTCAAGAAGACTCCAAGTTAACCTTGGAAGATCGTTTGCTGCGGGCACTTTATTACCTTCATCCACCATCAAACCCTGATCAATTTGACATCGGTCTTCGGCACCAGCGTTTCGATATTAATGCCTGCACCGCAAGATTACTCACCAAAGTCGCGCGAAGCACTAATGGCAACCATAGATGTCATTAATGTTTTAAAGCAGCCAATCGAACGGCCTGTTAAAAACTAAAAAGCATACTATTGAGGAAAAAACCTAACATAATCACAGCCCAGGTAAAAATTTACCTATTCGCGCTGACTATCCTCTCCGTAGCAGTGAGTAAAGGCCGACAACATGTTTTCGGTTTTCAAAGACAGCCATCTATTGTTACATTCCTATTATTGGCTGGTTCGAGATACCAAAGGATATACAAATACCATAAAAATCACTCTCAAAATGGCGTATTCTAATTGAACATTTTAATCGCCAACGCAAAAAAATTCAGGATTGTCAAAGATGTTTATAAAGGCCAGGACAAGCATTATTCCCTGACTTGAAGTTTTAGTGGTCGCTCTTGTTAACTTACGCTATAACTGTATTTAGGAAAGGCATCTAATTAAGCCCAAAACCATATTTTTGCATTCGATATAATAGCGTATCCCTCGTTAGACCCAGCAATCTAGCTGACTTACTCCTATTACCCTTGGTTCTATCAAGGGCTTGATAAATTAAATCCGCCTCTAATTGATCAAGTTTTACCCCGCACTCTGGCAAGATAAAATTCTCTGACTTATTAATCTCTCTTACCTGCTCAAACTCATAAGGTAAATTCTCAACTTCAATTGTTTTACCTGCTAATAAAATACTTAAACGCTCACACAAATTTCTTAGTTCCCGAATATTACCTGGCCAACTATAGTTTTTTAGTACCTTTAAAGCTGCTTTACTAAAGCTTGGTGTCGGTATTGAATGTAACTCTGCAAAATATTTAAAAAAATAATTAATAAGTAAATCAATATCTTCAGAACGTTTTTTTAATGCCGGTAACTCCAATGGAACAACATTTAATCTAAAAAATAAATCTTGTCTAAATTTGCCCTCTATTATTAATCGATTAAGATCAGTATTTGTAGCGGCAATTACACGCACATTTGTCTTATGTGCAATTGTTTCACCTATAGGTATGAACTCACCTGAATCTAAAAATCGTAGCAACTTACCCTGTATAGCTAAAGGCAATGAGTTTATTTCATCTAAAAATATGGTTCCCCCATCAACAGCTTTAAAAATGCCTGGTGAATTATTATTTGCCCCCGTAAAAGCACCTTTTTTATGGCCAAATAATTCAGACTCTATTAAACCTTCTGGTAAAGCCGCACAGTTTAATGAAAGAAAGGATTTATTTGCACGTCGACTTGCTTTTTGAATAGCACGCGCCAAAACTTCTTTACCTGTCCCCGTTTCACCCTTAATTAATATAGCCACATCGGTACAGGCTGCAATTTTTGCGCTGCGAATCATGGATTCTAATTCAGGTGATTTACCAATGATTGAGCTAAAATAATCCATAAAAACCTCTAAACTAATGGTTAGTTACATGCATGTTAGTATGTGTGTTAATTACCATTGGATTTAACCAAGGCATAGCAGCCATCAACGCCAACGTTATCATAAATATACCAATTGCTTTCTTAAATTGTTTCATTCTGGAAAGCCGAGTTAAAACACCGTTCATTATACCTACCCCCATAACTGCAGGTAAAGTACCTAAACCAAATGCCAGCATAGTAAATGCACTTTTTTCTGCACTACCTGCCGTAGCTGCAAGGGCTAATGCTGTATAAACTAAGCCACAAGGCAACCATCCCCATACAACCCCAAATAAATATGCTTGCAATCTATTCGAGACGGGTATCAGTCTTCGCCCATAGGGCTCTAATTTCTTCCATAAAATTAACCCCACTTTTTCGATATATGCAAACCTAGAAAACCATCCTGCAATATAAAATCCTGAACTTGCCATTATAATTGCGGATAAAATCTGTATCATTCGATAACCATGCTCTCCAAACGGCATAACTGTAATTGATTGAATAATACCTACGAAACCTCCAGCGAGCATATAGCTTGTTAAGCGCCCTAAATTATAATTAAGTACGAAGGCCGATAGAAGGTAATTACTACCTCTAACATTTGGGCTTAAACTTAAAGTTAAAGTCCCAATAATTGACCCACACATGCCAATGCAGTGCAAGCTACTGGCTAATCCCATTGCAAAAGCAACTATATAGGAACTTGTAAAAGCTGGATCAAATGGCATAAACTAAATACATAAATGTTATACAAAATTATTTTATTAAATATCAATAGTTCGGACAGTTTTAACAAGACACCGCGCCGAAGTTACAAAGCTCCTCATAAGTTGAAGAGAATTTAATCAAACTCAGGTCTAACCCAACGTCGCAAAAAATGTGTTCAATTAATGACGAATTGAAAAATCTAGTTTTCCAGCTACCAACAGAGAGTGCTTTTCGGTTTGGCGACAGCAGCCTATCGTGCCACTTAATCAAATTTAATGCAGTAAAACTGGCATTAAAATGACTATGCAAAGCCTCTTTGGAACGCGCCTGGCAATCCATCAGACATGTAAACTGTTTCGCGTCCAGAAATAAAAAACTCGATTTGATATCGCGCTTGGTTATAGCGCCAATCGACAGTGTATCTAACTCGGTATCTGTTGATAAAAGCAGGGTAAAACTCACGCCCGCTTTGGTTTTGTTGACCAAGTAAGCAATGCACACATCACGTTTGAGATTCATACAGTTGACGACTGTGGTATAAACATCTGTATCATCCATTTCGCTTCGAACTCCAAGCGGTCAACATCGCCAATCACCCTCTTACTCTCATAAACTCTGCGCCGACCTTTGGGTTTTTGCTCACCAGTGTATAAGTAGCGCAAATTGGCATCGCTCCGCATTTTTCCAATTTGATCAAAACCGTTCTCCATAATCACTTGAGTAATCAATTGCTTAGTATAGTAAGCCTCGGTCACAACATAGCGCACGTCTTCAGGCAACGCGTAGCAATCTTTCTGGAAATGGCTCACATACTCGTGAACGCGCGTTTCTTCTTCTTTAGGTTCAGACGAGGTTTGGCACGTGGAAACATGATACGCTGTGTAGTAATCGACATCGACCACGGCTAACGTCGATATTTCTAAACCTTTTTTAGCCTTAACTTGCTTGCCATCCAAAAACCTGCCCAATCCGTAGGTTTTCTTGCCTCTTTTACTCACAAAACGACAGTCCCACGCCGCTATTTTGACCGCAATTGCTGGGATAACAAGGTTGTTTCCAATTCGATTAAACTCGATAAAGTTAAGCTTTTTTGCAAACTATCGGCGGTAGGTTTTTTCATTTAAGTAACTGTATATACTTATTTTTATGTAGTTAAATCGCCCGTGCAGACTTATCAAAGTGACCAGCAAAACACCCAAAATTTTTTTTGTGGTTTTGAAATTGTGGACATTTTTTCTAAAATTGATTCTAGTCGCTTCATAGAAATCTTTTTTCAGCAGAAATTGTTTATTGGTCGCTATATTTTCCTCTGAATTTAAGATTTCTCTGTTTTTTTAAAAAACATCCGAACTATTGAAATATTAAATATTAAATATTAAATATTAAATATTTAATATACGCTTTATTTCTAATTGAATATTGTCCACCATTTCTCTACGATTTTCAGCATCTCTTATAGGCCGCCCCATAACAATATAATCAGCACCATGTTTAAATGCCTCTCCCACACTTACCACTCTTTTTTGATCATCCTTTACAGCATTGTCAACTGGACGAATACCTGGGGTTATTACTAATAATTTATTATCCAGAGATGACCTCAACTTGCCCACCTCTAAACCAGAAGAAATTACACCGTCACACCCCAATGATAAGGCTCGTTTAGCTCGGGATAGCACTAGCTCTTCTACGTTACATTTAAACCCTAAATCCGCTAAATCCCCCTGATCTAGACTTGTTAGCGCTGTAACTGCAAATACCATTAACGGACCTTTTTCTTTTACTGCTGCAGCTAACATAGCATCATTGCCATGTACTGTTGCAAAATCAACACCTTTACTGCTCAACGCTTTAATGGCTCGCCCAACAGTTTCTGGAACATCAAAAAATTTTAAATCCACAAATATTTTTTTTTGCTTATTTTTTAGATCCTCTATGAAATCGAAACAATTTCCTGACATAAATAATTCCATACCTATTTTATAAAAACAGACACTTTCTCCTAATTCTTCAACAAATAACTTAGCTTCAGCAATTGCAGGTACATCTAAAGCAACAATTAAACGCTCATGTGTAGGAATGATTTTTTTGGAAATTGATAATTGATTCATGATTTTTAAAACTATCGTAAATTTAGGACTAATTGTTGGATTCAATAAACAACTTCAGGAAAGAGTGATATCACTGTCTTAACATAAATTCATTGAGTTTAAAATAGGGTTCTGTATTTATTACTACTAAATAGCACTGTCCCAATTCTTTTATACGGAGTAAATTGTTATTATTGCCCAGCAGGCACTTGACATTTTATAATGCTTGCGAATGTGGAGCGTAATCAAAGAGTGGCTTATACACACAGAATCCAGCATCCATAGTGTTCGACAAAAGCCATGCTAGTACTTCGCCTAAAGCGCCTACTGTTGGTGCGACGTGAATCAAAACCCTTGGCATTTTTTCCAAACCGTTGCATTTAAATCTATTGTCAGATTTTTTTAATTTCTGAAACTTTTGTTATTTATCACCAATGATTAAATATTTTTTTTATTATATGCAATTATAACCATAATAGCCCCGCCGAAGACCATTGGTAACGACAAAATTTGCCCCATTGTTAACCAATTAAACGCCAGATATCCAATATGAGCATCGGGCATCCTATAAAATTCAACAAAAAATCTAAAGCATCCATATAAGCTTAATGCCATTCCCGTCAATGACATTATTGGTCTTTCCTTTTGCGAATACATCCACAAAATTATAAATAATAAAAAACCTTCCAAGAAGGCTTCATATAATTGCGATGGATGCCTTGTTACCTCGCCACCATTTGGAAAAATCATGCCCCAAGCAATTGATGTTGGCTTACCCCACAATTCTGAATTGATAAAATTACCAATTCTCCCCGCACCTAATCCAATAGGAGCTAGCGGGGCAATAATATCTGTTAACTGGAATATAGAACATTTTACTTTTCTACTATATAACCACATGGAAATAAACACACCCAACATACCGCCATGAAAAGACATCCCCCCTTCCCAAATTTTAATTAATACCATTGGGTTATACATAAACTCAGAGGTATTATAAAATAAGACATAACCAATCCTCCCCCCCAAGATTACGCCAAGAGCACCATATGTGACTAAGTCCTCAATTGACTCAGATGTTATTGGCGACCAAGCTTGACGTGTTCGATATCTTCCTAAAAAATACACCCCTATAAAACCAACTAGATACATAAGACCATACCAGTGTACTTTAATAGGACCAATTGTAATCGCGATAGGGTCAATATTTGGAAAAGTTAACATAAGCTATATATCCAAGTTTGTTACATCTAATGCGTTATGTACAATAAAATCTCTACGTGGCTCAACAACATCACCCATTAGCGTTGTAAATATCTGATCCGCAGCAACTGCATCCTCAATTTTTACTTGCAACAACCGTCGATTATTTGCGTCTAAGGTTGTTTCCCAAAGCTGATCTGGATTCATTTCACCCAACCCTTTATATCGTTGAATATGCTGCCCTTTTCTCACCTCTTTCATCATCCACTCAAATGCCAGCTTAAACGATATTATTTGTTGACTTTTTTCACCTAATTTAACGTATGACCCACTACCCACTAAATTAATTGTTTGATCAGCATATTCACTTATAGCCTTATAATCTTTCCCATTAAAAAAACCTGGGTTGAGTATAAATGACTTCATAACTCCGTGCTGAAATTTACTGACAACTGCTAAAAAGTCATTATCTTGACTAAATTCTAAAGAAATTGAAAACTTTATATTAGTGTTGTATTGATTTAACTTAGCTTCTAATAAATCAAACCATTTAGTTACGTCTTCTTTATTACGCCGATTATCCTCATTTAAACTATTCATATTTAATAAAATATCTAAAAAATCTCTGTCGTATTTTCTATAAATCCTTTTTATTATATTCTCTACTGCTACATATTTTTTGGCTAAAACCTCCAATCCTTGCCCTTGAATTGGTGGCGTATTCTCAGCCGGAAATAATTGTGATTTTTCTAATGCCAATTGAATTAAATAATCATTTAATTCAATATCATCTTTAACATAATGCTCTTGCTTTCCTTTTTTTACTTTATACAACGGAGGTTGCGCTATGTAAATAAACCCCTTTTCAATGATTTCAGGCAATTGTCGATAAAAAAAGGTTAGCAACAATGTGCGGATATGAGAGCCATCTACATCCGCATCCGTCATAATAATTATTCTATGATATCTTAACTTACTTAGATTATATTCATCCTTACCTATTCCACAACCCAATGCTGTAATTAATGTTCCCACCTCTTCAGACGAAATCATCTTATCAAATCTTGCCTTCTCTACATTAAGAATCTTACCTTTTAAAGGCAAAATTGCTTGCGTACGCCTATCTCTACCCTGTTTTGCTGATCCACCAGCAGAATCACCCTCGACTAAAAACAATTCTGATAAGGCGGGATCTTTTTCTTGACAATCAGCTAGCTTTCCGGGCAACCCTGCAATATCTAACGTGGTTTTTCTGCGAGTCATCTCCCTGGCTCTTCTGGCCGCCTCGCGAGCACGTGCGGCATCAATTACTTTACCAATAATTGATTTTGCTATGGAAGGTTTTTCTAATAAATATTCTTGAAATTTCTCATTCATTACTGCTTCAACTAAAGCCTTTACCTCGGACGACACAAGCTTTTCTTTTGTTTGTGATGAAAACTTTGGATCAGGCACTTTTACTGATACTACTGCAGTCAATCCCTCTCTAGCATCATCACCGATTGTTGCTACTTTTTCTTTTTTTGCTATTCCATTTAATTCTATATATTGATTAATCGTTCTTGTTAACGCTCCCCTGAAACCTGCCAAATGACTCCCTCCATCTCTCTGAGGAATATTATTGGTGTAACAAAAAACATTCTCTTGATATGAATCATTCCACTGCATGGCAACCTCAATACCAACACCCTCCTTTTCTGCATTAAAATGAAACACCTCATTAAATAAAGGTATTTTATTTTTATTTAAATGCTCAACAAATGCGCTAATTCCACCTTCAAATTTAAAAACATCTCGCTTATCCGTTCGCTCATCTAAAATACTTATCAAAACTCCTGAATTCAAAAAAGATAATTCTCTTAATCTTTTCACTAAAATATCGTAATGAAATACCGTATCCGTAAAAATTTGCTTGCTTGGCTTAAATCTTATTAACGTCCCTGTACCACTGATTTTTTGTACAACTGCTAAAGGCGCAACCGGATTCCCCATTAAATATTTTTGTCTATACAATAATCCACCCTTACGCACCTCCAGCACCAACTCTTCCGACAATGCATTAACAACTGATATCCCTACACCATGCAAACCACCAGAAACCTTATATGACTGATCATCAAATTTACCCCCTGCATGTAATACAGTCATGATTACCTCAGCTGCTGACCGCCCCTCTTCCTCATGAATATCTACTGGAATCCCTCTTCCATCATCTTCAACCGTCACAGTATTATCCGCATGGATAATTACTTTTATTTCTTTGCAATATCCAGCTAAAGCCTCATCAATAGAATTATCTACCACCTCAAAAACCATATGATGTAGACCTGAACCATCATCAGTATCACCTATATACATTCCTGGCCGCTTTCTTACAGCATCTAATCCTTTGAGAACCTGAATACTGGTACTATCATATTGTTTAGAATTATTACTCATATTTTCCCATCTTTAATTTTTTAATAAGGCGGATTCAACTCTGAAGTGCAATCCTATTTTTCGCGCGCTTTTCTTACTTAAGTTCTGTAAAAATAACGCGCGTGGTATTTTTTGCTAAGTGTTTTCGCGAATTCAACTCTGAAGTGAAATTCTAGTATTCATGCAGCCTGCCGATTATCATCGCCAAAAAATACTGCATGGGGTGTTTTATAGTTTAATGTTTTTCGAGGTCGATGATTGAGTTTTTGCATGACATCCTCAATTTCACTCTCAGTTATATTTTCAAAACTACTGCCTTTCTTAAAGTGTTGCCTAATTAAGCCATTGGTGTTTTCGTTTAGCCCTCGCTCCCATGAAGAGTAAGGGTGCGCGAAATACACTGCTGCATTTAGTCGTTGCGCAATACTTTCATGACCGGCGAACTCTTTGCCATTATCGGCGGTAATGGTAAACACCTTGTCCATATAGGGCTTCAATAGCATGACCGTGGCGTGCGTGACAACCTCAGCATGCTTACTATCTATTTTCTTAATCAAGGTGAACTTCGAGACCCGACCCACTATAATCACCAACGCACCTTGGTGATTTTTCCAATGACCGTATCTATTCCCCAATCTCCGATCCTCGTTTTTTGCCCAACAATCTCAGGTCGCTGATCAATACTGACTCGATTCCTTATCTGTCCACGCTTATCTTTTGATCGGTATTGCTTTTTACGTTTTTTATTGCTGTGGCGTAGGTGTTTAAATAGCTCGCCACCTTGTCGTTTATTCGCCCAGACATGTTGATATATCCGTTCATGGCTGATTTTTAAGTCTTTCTCTGTACTCAACCAACCAGAAACCTGTTCAGGACTAAAATCTAATTGATTTTTTTCTCTATCAATGCACAAACTTCCTGCGTCATTATTATTGCCTTGGCAGCATTTTTTCTACAGTCTAACGCCTTAGTATTGGCCTGCTCAGGTTGATAACCACGCTTACCAGTATTGCGACTTAGTTCCCTGCTAAGGCATAAGTATCTACACAACATTTCCCAAGAATTGCTGTGCAGTCGCTTTTAAAGCCTCCAACTCCACTTGAGAGTAGGCCTCCATAATTTTGGACATGGCCAGGAAAACCCATAAGCCCGCCAATAATGCGGGATTGC
>QYQN01000119.1 GCA_007280895.1 Methylococcaceae bacterium | reverse complement strand
TCTTTACAAACAAAGACGGCAGCACCGGTTTGTTGAATCTGGTGTGCAGCGACTTGGCGTGCGATGGCGGGCAAGCCTCGGTTCTCTACCAAAAACTGTGGAAGGTGGAGGCGTTCCATAAATCATTAAAATCCAACGCAGGGCTGGCCAAGTCGCCCACCCGCAACGTCACCACACAGAACAACCATATATTCATGTCCATCTATGCCGTGTTCAAGCTCGAATGTTTGAAGATCAAACACAAAACCAACCATTTTGCCATGCGGGCTAAGCTGTTTATAAAAGCAAACCAGATGGCATATGAAGCGTTGCAGATATTACGGGCTGCGTAACATCAGTTGATAACTCCAACATAAACAATAAACTAAGCATTCTCGCCAAGTAATACAATTAATTTGCTTTACCCATAAAACGAGTCGCTATCGCCAACAATAAAATCGAGCCTGAAATTAATAAAATATTCATGCCCGCTTCATGATGTATTTGAATATCTGCAATTAAGAATCGTGCTAAAGCAGTAATTGCAATATAAATTAAACAGCGCACAGGCATGGCATTGGTTTGAAAATAAATACCCACCATTGCCCCTAATTCCAAATAAATAAACAACAGCAGAATATCTCCTAAGCTTGCATTCTGCGTTAGCACCATCCCCGAAAAGGTAGTTATTGCTAACCACAGCGTGCTGCCTCCAATGACAAATAATGCTAGATAATGAAAGATATCAATAAAAAAACTGCCCAACTCGTCAATCCAGGCTTTTAAATTTTCTCGTACTACACTCAAGCGTTGATGATCCATTTTCTCTTTCCTAAAATTGCTAACAAGTGGCAACGTTTACGACGCAAAATCTTCCGCAGCGATTAATAATTCATCAATAAAATGACGCACATAACGTTGTAAATAGCGTCGTTTTAAATAAGCAATTTTGGTAGTTGAGCTAGGAATTAAGGCGGCTAAATCACGAATATCAAGGTCTTGATCGGTATTAACATCATACGCCATCGAAGCAATTATCCCCACGCCCATACCCAAACGAACATAAGTTTTAATTACATCAGTATCAGCCGCCGCCAAAATAATATCCAACGCATAACCTGATTCTGTAAAGGCCAACTCAATATTAGAGCGTCCTGTAAAACCTGCGCTATAGGTTAAAATGGGGTAGCCTGCAAGACGCTGATAGCTTAACTCGCCTTCACTTAAAGGATGCCCCTTTGGCATGACAATACTATGATGCCAGGTGTAACAATGCTCGGTGATTAACTCCAGTTCGGCGGCTACTTTTTCGGTACAAATAACCAAATCCGCTTTATACAGATGCAATTGTTCGATTAATTGCTCGGGCGCGGCTTGCACCATATAAATGCCAACCCGTGGATATTTTTTTCGAAACTGTTGAATTGGTTTGGGTAAAAAATATTTTGCTTGAGTATGCGTAGTAGCGATATGAATGGTGCCGACCTCACTGTTAAGAAAATCGTCGGCAATGGCTCGAATATTTAACTTGGCTTGTGAAATACTCATCACCTCGCTCATGATTTTTTTTCCTAGGGGCGTAAAGGCACTTAATTTTTTGCCATTTCGCTCAAATAACGGTGCGCCTAATTCTTGCTCAAATAATTGTAATTGCCGACTCACGGCTGATTGCACGACGTGCATTTTTTCAGCCGCTTTAGACAAATTTAAGTCGGTTTCTTCCAAAACACGCAACAATTCAATTTGGTTTAAGTTCATTCAACTTCCTTCTTATTAAGACTGCTCTCATTAGGCAATTTAAAATAGAATTTACATCAATTTAAGAAAATCTAGGTAGCTGAATGCATTTTTCTGCGTTCAGAAAACCACTCAAAGGCACACCATAAACTAGCTAAAGCATAGGGGGTTGCAATCAAAAGACTACTATTTCGCTCAAATTCAGAAAAAAGAAATTTAATAGTAAAGAATAACATCAAGGTAAGAAAAACAAGGCGAACATCACGTAGGAGCAAGGATAAGACTATTACTGTCGGTACAACGAAAATAATTGATGGTAGCAATACAAACAAAGACAATATGGCAGCAAAAAAGCTAAGTAACTCTGAATGTCCACCTAAATCAATAAATCCTCCTAGCACAAACTCAATACCTAAAACTACATGTGCCACAACAGCAATATCGTAAAAGAGTTGGTATTTCTTTGTCGCCATAAGACTCTGTAGCCCAAACATAAATTACTCCCCCAATAAACGTAAAACATGACGTCAACGGTTTGTCCAAATAGTGATAACAATGCAAAATTATGTTAAATCGTTGACATAGCAAAAGGTGCAAACGTGTCATGAACACATTGCAGTATTTATCTTATCCAAATACCGTTTTACGCCTTCTTCAACGGTCAAAAAGGCCTTGTCATAGCCTGCGGCGCGTAGCCCTGAAATATCTGCCTGCGTATAGTTTTGATAAGCACCCCGTAAATACTCGGGAAACGCAATGTACTCAATGCTCCCTTTTTGGTGCCAGGCAATAACTGCCTTTGCCACACTGTTAAAGGTTTCCGCGCGACCCGTGCCGACATTAAAAATACCTCGTTGCTCAGGATGATCTAAGAACCATAAATTGACGGCAACGACATCATCTACATGAATAAAATCACGACGTTGTTCACCATTCGCCACGCCTTCGGTGCCTTCAAAAAGACGCGCAATCTGGTTTTCGCAGAGTTGCTTATTAAAATGATACACCGTGCTACTCATACTGCCTTTATGCTGTTCACCTGGCCCATAAACATTAAAATAACGAAATCCTGCCACGGGTATGTCAATTCTTGGCAAAATCCTACGCACGTATTGATCAAATTGAAACTTAGAATACGCGTACATGTTAATAGGTTTTTCACACGCACGTTCAACACTAAAGCCTTGTTCACCTGTACCATAAACTGAGGCAGATGAGGCATAAATAAACGCTGCATTTTTATCTATACAGGAATGTAAGAGCTGTTTGGAATAATCATAATTATTTTCCATAACAAAACGTCCGTCCCATTCCGTGGTAGATGAGCTCGCACCTAGATGTAAAATAGCTAGAATGCCGTCAAAAAAATGCTGTTGGCTGAGTTTTTCAATAAACCGTGTTTTATCCATGTAATCAGCAATATCTAAATCAGCAATATTGTGCATTTTTTGTCCATTATGCAGATTATCAACCAATAAAATATTACGCTCTCCACGTGCATTTAGCGCACGGATTAAATTACTGCCAATAAAACCAGCCCCACCTGTTACCACAATCATGTTCATCTCCTCGTTAAGAATGTTTTAGTGCCTGAATTTTCGCTGTTGTTGAGTGTCCCTCAACAAAGTGTAAAATCTTTACTTCGCCTCCTGCTTGCCTTACACATTCGCCGCCGGCAACGTCCTCGGGACGATAATCTCCTCCTTTAACAATCACATCGGGTAAACACTGGCAATACAGACGTTCGGGTGTTAGCTCATAAAACGGCACAACCCAATCAACACACGCTAATGCTGCCAATACTGTCATACGCTCGGCTAAGCCATTAATTGGGCGAGACTCACCTTTTAATTGTTTAACTGAATCATCGGCATTCACTGCGACAATTAAACGATCACCCAAGGCTTTTGCTTGCTGCAAATAACTCACATGCCCCACATGCAATAAATCAAAACAACCATTAGTCATGATAAGCCGTTCATTACGAGCGCGTGCAGCCGCCATTAATAGGCTTAACTCTGCTTCAGTAACCACCCCAAAAGTAGTGGTCGCTTCACTATGATCATGACTGGCGCGCCTTAGCTCAGCTATTGACACCGTTGCCGTGCCGACTTTACCCACCACAATACCTGCGGCTAAATTAGCCCAATACATCGCCTCGTGAGATGACTTACCCACCGCAATGGCTAATGCCATGACGGCAATCACGGTATCACCTGCTCCCGTCACATCAAAGACATCTTTGGCTTGCGCAGCTAAGCTATAGCTTTGTGTGGCATCGATTAAGGTCATGCCCGCTTCTCCACGCGTGAGCAAGACACTGTCTAGTTGATGCTCGGCAAGTAACTGGCGGCCTTTACTGACGATATCTTCTTCAGTATGACAAACGCCCACCACCGCCTGAAATTCTGCTAAATTTGGGGTAATAATCGTGGCTTGTGCATACTGCTGATAGTCCGACCCTTTGGGATCAATCAATACGGTAACACCTGCGCGTTTCGCCATGTGGATAAAGTTGGCAACCTGTGCAAGTGTGCCTTTGCCATAATCTGAAAACACCACCACATCGTGATGACTCAGCAAGTGCTGATATTTTTCGTGTAACAGTGCGTGGTTAAAGTGCAACGGGGTCTCTTCAAAATCTACACGGATTAATTGTTGATGCTGAGCCATCACACGCAATTTACATATACTACGAAGCCCTGATTCCACCACAAACTCACAGCGCACACCTTCTGCCCCTAAACTGTCGTACAAAGTTTGACCATCGTGATCATCGCCCACCACGCCCAGCAAACTTACTTTACCTCCCAAATGCGCGATATTTAACGCAACGTTTGCCGCACCGCCCACGCGTTCTTGTAAGGATTGCACCTTAACAACAGGCACCGGTGCTTCAGGTGATATGCGTGCAGCGTGACCAAACCAATAGCGATCTAACATGATATCGCCTACGACTAAAATTCGTGCGCTGGCAAAATTTCCCTCGTTCATCATCATGACTGTTCCTCCGTGTACTGTTCTAAATATTGACACCACCAATGCCCAATTAAAATATGCGCTTCTTGAATTCTTGCCGTCACCGTAGCAGGAACAATAACCGCAACCGTTGCCAATGCTGCCAACTCGCCTCCTGAACCACCTGTTAACACAATAACCGTCAAACCTTTGAGCTGTGCGGCGTGTGCCGCAGCAATAATATTTTCACTGTTACCAGAAGTTGAGATAGCGCACAACACATCACCCGCCTGACCTAAGGCTTCTACTTGACGAGAAAAGACGGTACGAAAACCAAAGTCATTACTGTGCGCGGTTAAAATCGAGGTATCGGTTGTTAACGCAAGGGCGGCTAAAGCTGGACGGTGTTTTTCATAACGCACAACTAATTCAGCAGCAAGATGTTGGCAATCGGCAGCGCTGCCACCATTACCACAAAATAAAATCTTCCCGCCTGCCTGCAAACTTGTCTGCATTAAACGTGCGGCGTGTTCTATTTTTTGTTGGCAATTAACCAGCTGAGCCATGGTGTCCTGATGCTCCGCTAAGACCGCTAAAAATGTGTTCAAACTCACTCCTGATGGTGTCAAATAAAGGGCTAATGCTTACTAACTTAGCTCAGATTGTGTTTGCCTAAGCAGGCGTAATTTCACTATCCTCAACGGGATTTTTAAATTGCAGGGCATGCAACCTGGCATACGCACCGTGTTGTGCTAATAAATGTTGATGCGAGCCACGCTCAATAATCTGTCCTTGTTCCATGACTAAAATGACATCTGCATTTTCAATGGTCGATAAGCGATGCGCAATGACTAAGGTGGTACGATTACGCATTACTTTTTGCAAGGCAGCTTGAATGTAACGCTCTGATTCTGTATCCAATGCCGACGTTGCTTCATCTAAAATCAACACGGGTGCATTTTTTAATAAGGCTCGTGCCAAGGCTAAACGCTGGCGCTGACCACCCGACAATTTAACACCATTTTCACCAATTTCGGTGTCCAAACCGTTGGGCAGCTGATTTATAAATTCCATCGCATAGGCATCGGTTGCTGCGGCAGTAATCTCTGCTCGGGAAGCGCTGGCTAAGGCACCATAAGCAATGTTATTAGCAATAGTGTCGTTAAATAAGGTGACGTGTTGATTAACTAAAGCAATCTGTCTTCTTAAATTGCTTAATTTATACGCGTTAATGTCCACACCATCTAAGAAAATATGCCCCGTCGCACAAGGATAAAATCGCGAGACTAAGTTAACTAACGTACTTTTACCCCCTCCTGACGCGCCGACTAAAGCAATGATTTGTCCAGGCTCTGCGTTAATGCTGATATTTTTCAAAGTCATATCAGCTGAACTTGCATAATGAAAAGACAGATTTTGTATGACTAAGGCACCTTGACAATGCTGCGTTTCATACTGCCCTGCATCCGGCTCACTGGCTTCATCTAAGACCAGAAACAAGGACTCAGCCGCGACAATACCTTTTTGTATGTCAGAGTTTGCATCACTTAATTGCCGTATTGGGCGTGGCAATAAAAACGCCGCAGTTAAGTAACCAACAAACGTGCCTACACTGGATTGCTCCATAAAAAACAACGCCATATACATTAAAAAAGCTAAGGCAACAGCAATAATTAATTGCATTCCTTGATTATGAATAGCCTCCGTTGTGGTCGATTTTAATGACTGCCGACGGTTATCCAAACTACTCTCTAAAAATCGTTGACGCTCATACGCTTCACCACCATAACTGCGCACAATTCGGTGACCATTGACCAATTCTGAAGTGATGTGAGTCATATCGCCAATAGACTCTTGAATACGTTTACTTAAGGTACGCAAGCGTTTACTGACGTAATTGACCAATAAAGCAATGATGGGAGCGACGACCAAAAATACCAATGACAGTAACCAATTGGTATAAAACAAATACACTAATAAGCCTAACGCAGTTAAACCTTCCTGCACCACTTTACGCACCGCATTGGTGGTTGCCTGCGCCACTTGATTAACGTTATGAGTGATTCTGGAAATCATGTGCCCGCTGTTGTTAGCATCAAAATGCTCGGTGGGTAATTGCGTGTATTTATCAAAAATTTGGCAGCGCAAAGTATGAATGACATTTAATGACACCTTAGCTAAAAAATAATTTCCCAAGTAATTGCCTACTCCGCGCACCACCACTAACCCGCTAAAAAATAAAGGTAAATACATCATTTTTTCACGCGAACTGGATTGCAGCGTATCAATAATTTGTTGAATTAAGGAAGCAAATAAAGGCTGTGTACTCGAATAAAGTAAAAACCCAATAATACTGATAAAAAATAAATTACGATGTGGCTTTACATAAACTAAGAGGCGTTTATAAATTTCTACACTTACATTAGGGGATTTTTTCATTAATTTTTTTAGTTCACTGTAATTTAAGAACACTCGGGGCATTCTACTTGAGTTAATAGGTTCATCTTGAGTGCTTTTTCAGTACCTTATTGTTAGTCGCCAACAAGTTCCTCATGAATAATACAATAGAATGCTCAGGACTATAATTATCGTACAGCTTTTACTAAATACCAACTTAGCCTAAGCTTCACCAGCATTGAGCACCCATCTAACGTGGATTGCATTAACAGCTTGCCTTGCGTATGATTATTTTTTTTAATTGTACTCTACGTGGTACCTGTTACCGCCACTCTGTCATTACTCACTCTATGCAACGCGTCGTTTGGATTTCTAAACAACATTGGCTAAAACCTGGCCCCATGACTTACATGGGTTTATTAAATGCTCAGGGATTTGCAGAACACGGCATTCCCACGGATTTTTTTGTGCGTGCTGAGGCACATTATGACGCCGCACAAACCGAACAGGATATTATTAACTTTTATGGCTTAACCCCCCATCCTTTACTAAAAGTCCACTGCATTGCTGAGCAAAAAAGTTGGCAACGTCAGGTCTATCAAGCGGCGATAGCGCAAATCAAACAGTATTACGCGCAGCATGATTCACTGCTAATTGCCACGCGAGAATACGGTGCGTTAAGTGTCTTACTTCGCTTAAAAAAATCCTTACCCACGCTTAAGGTTTTGTACGAATCTCATAATTTTTTTATTAATCAACGGCATTTAGATAAACGTTGGTTTTCTTTTTCACGACTACGCACGCAATGGGTAGAACGGCACATTTTACCCAAGGCTGATGGCTTAATCTGTCTTACCGAACATCAGCGCGCATTATATCAACACTGGTTTCCTGAGCTAGCAACTATCGCCCTCCCGTTAGGTTGCCTGTCTTTTCCGCCATGCCCTAACCTCGAACAACGTAGACTTAAAAGGCAGGTCGTTTATATTGGGCATTTATATGATTACAAAGGCTTAGAGCTATTTTTTGCGCTGGCTACCCAGTTAAAAGACCACGCGATTACCCTGCATATTATTGGTGGTTTTCCTGAGGAAGTGACGCGCTTACAGCAACGAGCTGAGCAAGAAAAGTTAAGCGATGTCCTACAATTTACGGCCTTTATTGAGCCCAAACGCTTACATGATTTTTTATCACATGAAGCTAGCATTGGCTTAGTCCCCTTACAAGATACCTTTTATAATCGCTACTTAACCTGTCCAGTTAAAGTGTTGGATTTTTTAGCCCATGGCTTACCCATCGTCACCAGCGAATTACCCAGTGTGCGCGATATAGTCCGCGACCATGCTGGTTATTGTCCAAGTCAAGATGTTTCAGAGTTTGCTAATAAAATAAAACAGTTGCTCAATAACGCTGAACTTTATCACGCGATGTCAGACAAAACCTATCAACGCGCTCAAGCCTTACAATGGCAACAACGCGCCCAGCATATTATTGACTTTGCTTATGCACACTAACCCCTCGCCACGGCACGACGTTGCAAGCACAATGAATGAAAGCACTAGGCTTAACGAAACAGCGACTCAGCAGACCTTAAAAATTGTGGTGCTCAGCTTAACCAGCAGCCTGACACGCAGACAACAAGTCATGGATAAGTTTGCCCTCTTAAACGTCAAATTTGAATTTTTAAACGCTATCGATGGGCGCACAGATACTCACCCTTACCTACAAAATTACAATGAACAGGCTTTTTTAAGGCATCGACGTCGTAAAGCCGTGCCCGGGGAATTGGGCTGTTATGTCAGTCACTTATTGGCATGGGAACAGTGTTTAGCAATAAATCAACCGCTGCTGGTGTTGGAAGATGATTTTGAATTAACCTCTGATTTTATCGCTGGCATTAAGGTTTTAGAAGCCCTCGCGGCTAACGTCGGTTATGTTCGCCTCGAGCCTTTAGAATCAAACTGGGTGGTGACGGTTTGGCAACAGCCGCATTTTTCTCTTGTTAAACAACTTAGGGTAGGTATGTGCGCGACGGGGTATTTAATCACCCCAAACTGTGCTAAGCACTTGTTAAAAAAAGCAAAAAGCATCTGTTACCCGATTGATCTGTTTTTAAAATACACCTTTATCCATCAACAAACAATGTATGCACTGTGCCCACCCTTAGTCTATCCTACACATACTGACTCAATTATTGGCATTAAAGCGCGTAAGCAACGCGAACGTGGACTGGGTTTACAGCTGCAACGATTCTTTTATAAATGGTTTTATGTCATCGCTAATACAACAACTAATCTTATAAATAGCTACAAAAAATAACGCTGATGTCTGACTCGTCTAACTCCCTACTTTTTAGCTGAACTTCACTTATGAGCTTAACCTCGCGTCATATTCTTTTAGGCGTTACGGGCAGTATTGCTGCCTATAAAACTGCCGAATTAATTCGCTTACTCCGCCAACAACACGCCGAGGTTCAGGTGGTCATGACGGCAAGTGCAACGGCATTTATCACCCCGTTAACGCTGCAAACGCTGTCTGGTCATGCGGTTAAAACCCAGTTACTGGATGCTGATGCAGAGCTCAGCATGGACCATATTCATCTTGCTCGCTGGGCGGATAGCCTTCTTATTGCACCGGCCAGCGCAAACATCATTGGCAAACTCGCCCATGGTTTGGCAGACGATTTATTATCAACCCTATATTTAGCAGCTACGTGTCCTGTCTACCTAGCCCCTGCAATGAATCAAGCCATGTGGCATCATGCAGCGGTGCAAGCCAATGTGCAAAAGCTGCGCACACACGGCGTCCACTTTATTGGCCCTGAGCGTGGTGAGCAAGCCTGTGGCGATAACGGCTTGGGCAGAATGTCAGCACCTGAGCTTATTTGTGCCTCTTTGTTTCCAAACAAGGCAACGCCACGTGCAACTGCGCTTGATTTAACTGGAATTTCCGTGTTAATCAGCGCCGGCCCCACCCGTGAACCCATTGATCCTGTCCGTTATATTAGCAATCGTAGCTCAGGCAAAATGGGTTATGCACTGGCTCAAGCCGCTTACGAAGCAGGCGCCAGTGTTACGCTCGTCAGTGGCCCCGTGGCAATGTCTCCGCTGCAACACATCAAAATGATTTATGTAGAAACGGCGGCTGAAATGTTTACCGAAGTCCTAAACGAGGCGCCACATCATGCCATTTATATTGGTGCTGCTGCCGTTGCCGATTACTGCCCTGCTAAGCAAACCGCCTATAAACTTAAAAAAACCAGCACCGAAACCCAACTGCTGTTAGAACCCACACGCGATATTTTAGCCTCGGTTGCCGCACTTGAACCACCGCCTTTTACCGTTGGCTTTGCTGCTGAAACAGATAATCTTGAAGACTATGCCAAAATTAAACTACAGCAAAAAAAACTGAACATGATTGCAGCCAATTGGGTGGGCAAAAAAACAGGTGGCTTTGACAGTGATGACAATGCCTTAAACGTGTATTGGCACGCTGGACAGCAACATTTACCCATGCAGCCCAAAACACAACTAGCTCCCGCGCTCCTCAGTCTAATTTATACCGTTTTTACCACTACTCCACCCCACACTTCACCCTTAACCACCTAACCCATGAAAAAAATCGCCTTTAAAATTTTAGATTCCCGTCTTGGTCACAGCATTCCCTTACCAGAATATGCCACGTCTGGCTCGGCAGGTCTTGATTTGCGTGCATGTCTTGACGCGCCACTTACCCTAGCTCCGGGTGCAACGGAATTACTGCCCACAGGTTTAGCGATTCATATTGAAGACGACTATGCTGGATTAATTCTGCCACGCTCAGGCTTGGGTCATAAACATGGCATTGTCTTAGGTAATTTAGTTGGCTTAATCGATTCAGATTATCAAGGTCAACTGTTTGTGTCTTGCTGGAATCGTAGTCAAACTCCCTTTACTATTGCTATTGGCGAACGCATTGCACAATTAATTTTTGTCCCCGTAGTGCAAGTTGAATTGCAACAAGTTGAAGAATTTACCCTCACTGATCGCGGCGCAGGCGGCTTTGGTCATACTGGACCACAGTAATTCTGTACCTTTTACCTACTCATTAACAGCTAACTCAACCATCAAGGAACTTATGATTAACAGTAAATCAGCGCATCATATTGCCGACGTGCTTATCGAAGCACTCCCTTATATCCAACGTTTTAAAGACAAAACCGTGGTGGTTAAATTTGGCGGCAATGCCATGGTAGACGAGGCGCTCAAACACAGCTTTGCGCGTGACATCGTGCTCATGAAACTGGTCGGCTTAAATCCAATTGTGGTGCATGGCGGCGGGCCGCAAATTGGTCAATTATTGGCTAAGTTAGGTAAAACCTCTGACTTTGTTGACGGTATGCGTGTGACCGATAGCGAAACAATGGATGTGGTGGAGATGGTATTAGGCGGTTTGGTTAACAAAGAAATTGTTAACCTCATCAACCGTAATGGCGGTAAAGCAGTAGGTTTAACGGGGAAAGACGGCGATTTTATCCGCGCTAAAAAAATCACCTTAAAAGCCTCTGCGCTGGATGCTGAAGCACCTGAAATTATTGATTTAGGGCATGTGGGTGTGGTGAGTAGCATTGATTCTGGCGTTGTTGATATGCTTGGACGCAGTAATTTCATTCCTGTGATTGCCCCCATTGGCGTTGGTGAAGATGGGCGCTCTTATAATATCAATGCCGATTTAGTCGCTGGAAAAATTGCCGAAGTCTTAAAAGCAGAAAAATTGATTTTACTTACCAATACCGCAGGCATTTTAGACAAACAAGGCGAGTTACTCACTGGGTTATCGGTACACGATATTGACGCGCTCATTGCTGATGGCACTATTTCAGGCGGCATGATTCCTAAAACCCAATGCGCTACCGATGCCTTAAAAGGCGGCGTAACGAGCGTTCATATTATCGATGGACGTGTTGAACATGCCGTGTTACTTGAACTCTTTACCGATCAGGGCGTAGGTACTTTACTGATTAATCGCAGTAAATAATTGTAAATACAACAAGGTGAAACCGATAGTTTTTTCTTTTACAGCAACGTAACCAACACGACAATGATGCCGAGCCACAGCTATACGCGTACCTAATTTAATAATTAAGGCGCGTTACGCCATGTCACGCAGAGCTCGGCAAATGTCATCAATATCAGGCTTAGTTGCTCGCTGTGCTTCAGCTTGATTTTCTGGCACGCCCGCATCGTTTAGTTTTCTAACGCATTGGCGCGTCTCCTAGTAAAAACGCCCAAAGCTTAGTTAAAATAGCTTCGAATTAAGCTAACTAATGCAGGCACCTTAAAAGGCTTGGTGACATACGCCTGAAAACCAGCTTCCAATCCAGCATTCACGTCTTCTGGCATCGCTGCTGCACTGACGGCAATAACAGGTATCGCGGCAGTTAAGGGGTCTTGCTTCAGTCTGTGCAACAATTCAAAACCACTCATTACTGGCAAATTAATGTCCAATAAAATAAGGGCTGGTAGTTGTTGCTTGATGGCTAACAACCCTGCTTCTGCACTGTCCGCAGTCACCAAGCTTAGCTCGTCAAGCAATTTAAACACATGCTGCATGACGCTGACATTTAAGGGATTATCTTCAATATAAAGCACACTTGCAGAACTTTGCGAACGTATGAAGGGCGTTATCACTGCTGGCGTGGTCATCTGTGGCTCAACTGTAGCAGGCTTTGTTTGCGTGTGGGCACACGGCAACGCAACCCAAAACCTACTGCCCAACCCAACAATACTATCAAAACCAATGCGTCCATTCATTGCTTCAACTAAGCGTTTACACACAACTAAACCAATCCCGGTGCCTTCTATTTTTTTATCCTCTGCACCTAAGCGCTGAAAAGGCTTAAACATTTCTGCTTTGTGCGCCTCTTCAACACCAATACCCGTATCGGTAATGATGATATGAACTTCGTTACTAATGCGTTCTACTGAGAAGCTAACTTTGCCGCCCGCCGTATTATATTTAATTGCATTAGAAACTAAATTTAACAACACCTGTCGCAAACGTAAGGTGTCGGCAGTCACGCTAAGCGAACCGTCGGCCCTGACATCACTCATGGTGATGCCATGAGTGACTGCAAAGGGTTGCATGACCGATCTAACCTCGCGTAACAGTTCGGCTAAATCTATGTCTTCAAAATTTATGTGTAATTGATCACTTTCTATTCTGGCTAAATCTAAAACTTCATCAATTAAGGTTAGTAAATGATGACCACTGGTCATAATATGTGCAACCGCTTGTTGTTGCTGTTCTTGCAAAGGATGAGCTACGTCCATGTGCAAGATTTGTGCAAAACCAATAATCGCATTAAGCGGAGTGCGTAACTCATGACTCATGTGCGTTAAAAACTTAGACTTAGCTAAATTGGCAGCTTCTGCTTGTTTTTGGGCAATTAACGCGTCATGTTCAGCTTTTTTTTGCTGCGTAATATCAACATCCATACACACAAAAATAGGAATTTCATGCCCCGGTATTTCAAAGAGTGTTCTGGAAATCGTTAATGAATGCCCTGCGCGATGTAAGCACTGATGTTCAATTGGACCTATCGGGGCATTGCTTTCCATGATGTCCTTAAACATCGTCACTAATTTATTTGTTGCGGCTTGATTGACCGTATTACCCAACATTTCCTCTGCACGCCACCCATAGATTAATTCGGACGCATGATTCCAATAGCGCACTCTTCCAAGCGGGTCATACCATTGCACGGCAACATTGGGGGAATTTTCTAGCGTGGCGGTTAATTGCTGTTTTACAAATTCGGTTTCCATATTTGCTTTAGAAATGCTTTCTAAGGATCGGCGAATAAACATAAACGGTCCTAATAAAAGCAACGCAAGCACCGCAAAACCTATGCGAATAACGGTGGCATTATCCGCAGAGTTTGGCCAACCATTTCGTGGCATGGCCGCAATAACCCATTTACCTTGGGGTAAGGAGACATCAGCTAACACGGGTTGTTTCTGGAAGATAGTTGGATCACCCAAAAACACATGTTCTTGACTTTCGTTACTTGCTGCTGTTTTTAAAGCAATGGCCAAGGGTGACTCGGAATCAACTAAGCCACTATCTGCAAAAATACCGTCTGCATCGATGACGGTAGAAATTTGACCCCAATAATAGTCTTCTTCATCACCATTATGTAAATACACAGGGAACCGTGCAATTAAACCATTGCCGCCTTGTACTAAGGGAACCGGCCCATCAAGAACTAACTGACGCGTAATACGTGCGCGCTCGACAGAAATGAACTGAGTGGGCACTGTTTTAAAGTCTAACCCAATGGCTTTTTCATTACCTGCCAAGGGATAAATCATGCTGAGAATATCCTTAGGTGCTGCGCCTATATTGCGTAAATGGGCACCCCCTGTTTGAAAAATAGGTTTGGCCGCTTGGGTGAAAGTCGCCTGCTGTAAATTTGGATTTGCTGCAATCACACTTAACATGCCCTTCACTAAGTGAATATCACCTAACACCTGCCCTTCTAAACGACTGCGGATAAAATAAAGTTTATCTTCAATATTTAAACGTTCGGCTGCTAAATAACGGGCGTTATTCAGTTTCTCGATAAACAGCATGCCAAAGATCAAACCAATAATTAACAGTATCGAGATGATATTAAGAATGTGTAGTTTAGTTTTCATCTCGTGCCTTCAACCAAACCAGCAAATCTGGTAGCGGCATTGCCTTAGCGATTAACCAACCTTGCACCTGATCACAGCCCAAACTTCGCACTAACTCTAGATCTTCTTGAGTCTCTACCCCTTCTGCGACTGTTGCTAAATTTAATTTTTTTGCCATCACCAACGTGGATTCTAAAATTGTGCGCATCGCTGGCTTTTCGGCTGCCCCACGCACAAAACTACGATCAATTTTTAATTCATTAAAGGGAATTCGACGCAAATGTTCCAATGACGAGTACCCTGTACCAAAATCGTCAATAGACAATTTAAAGCCTTTTAATCGCAATCGTGTCATGACATCTAACGCCGTTGCCATATCAGCCATTACCCCTGTTTCAGTAATTTCTAAGGTAAGATTTTTATAATTAAACCCTGTCTCCTCAATACTTGAAAGAATAAATTCAGGTAAATAAATATCTGATAACCAATTGGCTGAAATATTAATCGCTATCGCCAAAGAATAGCCCGCATTAGTTAGCTCAACGCCAATCAGTAAGGCTTTTTTAAAAAGCAGCTCGGACAATTCTTTAATTAAACCATGCTGTTCAGCGGTGATAATAAAGATATCTGGTGGAATAAACTTACCTTGATGATGCCAACGTGCTAACGCCTCTAAACCCACTACTTTTAAACTTAACGCATCGACTTTAGGTTGAAAATAGACTTCAAATTCATCGTCACGCATACCTGCCAAAATAGTTTCAGGCAGAATACTCATCGCATCTTTTTTGATGCTTTGTTTGTCCACACTAATGCTGCTACTTTGTTGTTCTAACAAGGTTTTTAAGGCCTCATGACTGACTGGTTTTTTTAAGGTTCCCAAGATATTTAAACCTTTATCGGAAAGCATGTCGGCCGTAATATGCAATAAGCTTTCATCTACGCTGCTCATTAAAATAACCGAGCGCTTAAAGTTATTTTCTGCTAGATGCCTTAAAAATTCGATGCCATCCATAGTGGGCATTTTTAAATCAGTAATTAACACATCGAAACCACTAAACTCCATTAATTTTTCTAACACCTCCTCTGGATTATCTAAGATGCTAACCTGCGCTACGCCTAGCTCATTAAGCAAAATATTCATGTGCCTTAAGGTGGTAAGGTCGTCATCGACAACAAGAATGTGCTGAGGATAATCTGGATTCACGGGAGTAGGAATAGGTGTTAGTGCATGAGCACTGGGCAGGCTAGCACTTTGTAACAATGCGTGGGCAGCAACTTCTACCTCAGCCAAGGCGTGTTCTAATTTTGGATAATAGTCACTGGCAATGCTTAAATCACTGTTTGTTGTGGCGGCTTCGATAATCTCAAGCAAGCTGGCAAAATCCAGTGCGCCCACGGTTTTAGCTGACGACTTATGTTTGTGCATAAGTAACGCTATCGCTTCTGGATGACCTTGCTTAAGATGCTGACGATAAACAGGAAAATCAGCTTTCACGCTGTTAATAAACACAGACACTAAATCGTAAAATTGATCTGCTGAGTAACGCCCCATTAACTCATTTAAATAGGTAAGATCCAACGTGCTGCCATAGGCGTTAAGATTAGACAACGCCGCTGCCTGAACGGTAGCTAAAGTTGTTTCCGGCGCCGGCAACCAACGCACTAATTTTTCAGTTAAGGTCGCTAATTGGACTGGCTTCAATAATACTTCATCCATACCGGCCTCTTTACATCTCGCCCATTCTGCGGGGTATTTATCGGAAGTAATCCCAATAATGGGCAGATGCCGTCCACTGCGCTGCTCCTGTTTTCGGATGTGCTGAGTAAGTTCCACCCCATCAAGTTCTGGCATGTGGAGATCACATAACAGCATGGTATACGTTTGACTTTGCCATAAGCTTAGCGCTGTCGCGCCATCGGTAACAACATCAACCTCATGGCCTAATAACTCCAACTGCATTATTAAAAGAAGCTGACTCGCATGATTATCTTCAGCCACTAAAATTTTCTGCTTTGCTGCGACGCTTGATAAGGAGGACTGCGTTTGCTCGTGCGGCGAGGGGGCTGTATTTTGGGCAATTCCAAGTTGAATGGGTCGACCTTTGAACGGGAGTCCTAGTTGGGTGGGTAATTGATGAATCAAGCTTAATAGCAACGCCCCGCCCTTATTAATTTCTTCCAGTTGTTCGCGCTGTAACGCATCTAAATGCTCATTCATTTGCATAATTTGGCTATGTCCAAAAATAGCATTTAATGAACTACACGCTTGATTTTCCCATGCGTGCCAGTGCTGGAGTTGAACCTGTTCGTTAGCTATGTGAACAGCGGCGTCATTACGCTCAGAGCCTTTTAGTTTAGAAGCGGCTATCAATAAACCAAGAAAAATATTGGCATACGAATTTAATAATTGAATACTGGCATCGTCATAACCCTCAGCAGAATTAAGCATACCAAGCATGCCAAGCATTTTTTTATCACTAAATAAACCATAACCAATCAGGTTAGTTAAGGTCATGTCACGGCTTGCCAAGGGCTGTATCGAGAGTGCATTATTAATGACAATATTTTTCCCTGTAGTAAACACCTCGCTCATCGTGCGCGTCATTAATTGCGACAACTGCGTTTCTAACTGCGTATCTTGATGTGCAATGATTGCATTAACAACAACGATTGGCTTAAAAACAGGTGCTCCATGAGCATCGGTATCTACTTGTCCCAAAAAGCCTACGTTACTTTTCGTGCAGCTAAGTAAGCCTTTGAGAATCATGGCACTGCTGCTTGATAAATCATGATGCAATAAAAAAGCTTCAAGTGCATTATGACAGTGTTGATTCAGCGTTAATTTACGTTGATTATGCAGATGTTGTTGATATTCATGCGTGTAATCACTTGCAATCATTAACAAACACGCCGGTACGCCTGCCTCCCCTAAAAGAGGTGTGATGATGGCATTTAACCAAACACTGCGCCCGGCTTTATGGCGTGATTTTAATTTACCTGACCACGCTTGACCTTGCTGCAACGCTTGCCACACCTTGCTTGGCCAATGAATAAATTGCTTGGCCGTGGGTTCGTCACGCAAACTAAGCGCTAAACATTCTGTTTGGCTATAGCCCAGCACCTCAGCAAACGCTGGACTACTGTCTATAATGCTACCCTCTAGCGTGCTTATTAGCACTAATGCTGTTGACGATTGCTGGCGGCACAAGGCGGCCAACGCTAATGGACTTGTGGGGGCTAAAAGCAGTTTTTGCATCCGTTGCTTACGCGCTAAATTTGCCACACTGGCTAACAGGACCGCGGGGTTCACAGGATGCAGTAAACAATCACTGGCACCTAATTCGCGGACTAGGCGCTGTAATGCATAATCATTAGCTTCGACACTAAAAATTAACGGTAAGCCTGCGTAGGAGGGGTGCTTACGCAGCCACGTCGCCATACCCAGCGCATCGGCATTCCCTGACGTCACATTAATTAAGCCCACTTCTGGCGCAAACGTCTCAATATTAGTTTCTAAATCGAAAAAATCTGTGGGACAAAAACACGCTACTTGACCGTCAAAGAGCGCTTCTTCATGGGCGTCAGTAGCCACACATAAGACCCGAAACTGGTCACGCGGCGACCATGCCGCTCCCGCCAACTCTGTTATCAAATGCGTGCATTCCGTATCAGTGAAGAACAGGCTAGTTATGCCTAATTGCAGCAGTTTGCGTTGACTAAAAAAATCTTCTCCGTCGAGTATGCCTAACCACACGGGAGGTTTTTTGTGAGCACTAGGCAAATCAAAGTATTGTCCTTTACTTTGCGCTGTCAGTAAGCACTCATCCTGCGCGGAGACCACGCAGATTAGCTGCTCAACCATGTCGGTGAGTGCGTATTGTCGCGCCTGCTGTAACGAGGCTTGGTCGCTATGCGCGACCTCTTGTACCCGAAATCCTAAACATAATAAAACCTGTTGCCAAGTGTGCATCCAAGTGGGTGCCTCGGTAATAAAAAAGAACACGTACCGCTCTGGGTGGGAAGGCAACCATGCTAGTGCCGCTGCGTCAAACTTAACCAAGGCGGCTAAGCCGTCAACATAGTGACTAAAAGCGGTGAGTCCAATGAGAAATTGTGCCTGTGCAGGGGGGTTGATATTCCAATGAATAAACTGTTGCAGCACTTTATCAGAATGAATAAAGAGAGTTGTGTCATGCACCGCTGGAGTGACGAGATGACTATTTAATAACACATCAATAACATGCTGATTAGTAAGTAGCGTCCAGCCCGTTTCCTGCATACTCACTAAGCAGTTACGACATTGTTGAACAAACTCAGGCAAAGGTATTGTCATTTTTATATAACTCAATCATGAAGACTAACAATGTAAACTGAACGGCTTGCTTTAACGCCATTTAGCGATAACTGATGCCAACACTTTCGCCAAGCCTACGACCGTGTTCAGGTAGCGTAGACGTTACTTATAATTGATTAAGTAAACGTAACTCTGGCGGATAAGGCGACATATAGTAAGAATTGTCAATGTAAGCATCTGGACTTTTACGAAAATGATGTTTGAGTAAAGTTATAGGCACTATTAAGGGAATTTCTCCTTGTCGATAGCGCTCAATCACTTCACATAACTCAGCTTTATCATCTCCACTTAACTCTTTCTTTAAATAGCCTTGGATATGCTGCAACACATTCACGTGACTAGATCGTTTAACCACTTTCTTTAACATCGTCATTAATTGAACAATGTACTGTTCTGCAATATCAGCCACGGTTTCTTTTGTGACCGCAGCTAAGGCTTGCCCTAATTCACGGTAATCACCATGACTCATAATGATTAATTTATGCCGTGCATGGAAGTCAGTCAAACTGGCCGGTGTTAAGCCAGTCTCCAACAGACAGCGCCAACGATGCAATACATAGACACGTTGAATAAAATTCTCACGCAAACCAGGGTCGCCTAATCGTCCTTCCTCTTCGACGGGTAACAACGGAAAATTTGCCATCATCTGCTGCGCGTAAATACCCACACCTTCTCGTTTTGATTGCACACTGGTATACACTTTAACCCGTTCCATACCACAACTTGGCGAATCTTTCTTCAAAATATACCCACATAAATCAAGCATGTTGACACGTTGCTGATGGGCATACTCGACTAATCGCTCAGTAAAATCTTGATGCTCATCTTTTACGCCAAGACAACGAATACTATTGTCACGATGAACCAAGCGCATACTGGGTCTTGGCACACCTAAACCAATACCCACTTCTGGACAGAACGGGTGAAACTCAAAATGCTGACTTAATGTGCCACGAATATAGGCATCAGACTTATGCCCGCCATCAAAACGCACATGCTCTCCAACTAAACAACTACTGATACCCACTGGAATTTTTTTCATTATGAGCCTGCTGTAAATATAAATTATATGTGTAATTTATACGTGTTATCCGTTATTAGCCACGCATATTAACTATTTTATTAGCAGCATCTGACAACCATGTTAATAGTATTAATAATGTGGGGGAATTTCATAACTAATATCTGCGACGGCTTCTTCAGGTTGCTGCATTACTACCGTATGTAATTTTTCATTCAATAAGCTACAGGTTTTTTCTAAACGATCAATCTGCCGTTGCTGATTAGCAATGATTTCATTTAAGGTAGTCAACAAATCCTCTTGATACGCGGCTTTTATTTCTAATTCAATGAGTCGTGTGTCCATATTTATTCAGCTACTTGTGTGGTAATTTCAAGAACGTGCTGTTGCTTAGCCAGCACATCAATCTCCTCTAGCGTACCCATTAAATCGCCAGGCTGTGGCATCGCATTGCCAGATTTAGACACCCGTGCCAATAACTTAACGCGCTGAAAGAGTGATAATTTCATGGTTGGCAGCATCGCCATAGCATCAGTTAAACTGACGGTGACAGGCAAATCAGCCACCTTTTTGCTTATAATCGCCAAAGGCATACGCCCACCTTGCATGGCTTGCGCATAAATAAAAACAGTATCCGCCGCGCTTGCTTTAGCTTGCAGAGCTTCTGCTAAACTCACGTTTACCTCTATGTTTACGGGCGCAGCTTGTGTAGCCTTTGCTTCTTCTATTTCTTCAGCCAACTTTGCTGAAGCGGGTATTTGACTTTCCAATTTGCTTAATAAGCGCTGAATCTCTGCTTGTTCTGGTGCGTCTTTGGGCAAGAGACCGCCTAATTTTCGCCATAATTTATCGCCCGCAATTACATCGCCTGTTTGTACTTTAGCCATCCCCCCCAACCAGAGTGCCGTGACATTGTCTGGCTCTAAAGCTAAGGCTTTGAACACTAACTGCTCAGGCTTACCGGCCAATTGCTCATTATTTGCAAACGCCAAGGCATCGGCATACAGCACTAAAATATCTGCTCTATCCCCCAATAAAGCATAGGCTTTTTCAAAGGCCGACACCGCATCTGCATAATGTTGTAAATATTTATATGATTTACCTAACATAATCCAGCCTTCGGCATTGGTAGGCTCAGCGCGCATTTTTTCTGCCAAGTCTGCCACCAAGTGCGTTACTGCCGTTAACTCTGTTTCCGCTTGTTGAGCGGCAATCATTGCTGGCGTGGCATCAATGGCTTGATAATGACCTAAGCCTGCATACAAACTTAAGGCTAATAACGGTACAAAAATAATCAAGCCCACCGCAATGCCACGCGAGTGCGTAGCTGCTACTAATGCGCCAAGTTCAGGGCTATCTTCAAGATCATCGACAAGGGCTAATTCGAGTTCGCTACGCTGTGCCTCAAACGCCTCGTGTGTTAACTCACCAGCCTGCAATTGCGCGTTTAACTCTTGTAAACGATTTTTTGCTAACAGTACATTTCGCGTATCACGCGCCGCACTCGGCATGTGCATAGGTCGCCATAACGGCGGCACTAAAAAAGCTAAAGCCAATAATATTAAGGCCCCCACACTCAACCAAAACATAAGCATTAAAAACGCTCCTCTTCTTCATTCAGTAAACGGCGAATTTTTGCCAATTTTTCTTGCTGTCCCTGTTCTTGTACAGCATCAACTTTTTTCTGTGCCATGGTGCGAATTAGCCAAAATACCATCAGCAAACCAATACTTAAAAAGACGAGGGGACCTAACCACAGCACACTGGTTTTAATTTTAAAAGGGGGCTTATATAAGACAAAATCACCATAACGTGCCGTCATAAAAGCAATAATTTCCTCAGGTGTTTGTCCTTGTTGCAGCATTTCATACACTTGCCTGCGTAAATCAGCCGCTAATTCTGCATTAGAATCTGCAATTGTTTGGTTTTGACAAACCAAACAGCGTAATTCTGACGTTAAACTTTCGTAAGCGACTTGCTGTTTTTGATCAGTAAATTGCTTAGCATCAATTGCATACGCAGCATGACTCCACAGCAGCACTAAAAATATCAAGCCCTTCATTCTGCTTCTGCCTGTAATTGTGCAACTAACGGCTGTAACACGTGCTCAACGTCTTGCACAGTCACGGGGCCGGTATGCTTATGTCGAATAACCCCTTTTTTATCAATAACAAAGGTTTCAGGTACACCGTACACGCCCCAATCAAGACCCACTCGACCTTCTTGATCGGTAATACTGACCGCATAAGGATTACCTAAAGCCGTTAACCAGCCACGCGCATCGTCTGGATTATCTTTATAATTTAAGCCTACCAGCATGATATTTGGCTGTTGAGCTAAGTGATTTAATACCGAATGTTCAGCGCGACACGATACACACCACGAGGCCCAGACATTAAATAACCAGACTTTTCCTTTTAAATCAGTGGGCGAAAGGGTTTCAGTGGGAGCAAGTAATTTAGGTGCGGTGAAAGCAGGTGCCTGTTTATTAAGCAACGGTGAGGGAATTTCACTTGGATTTAAATGCAAACCCATGGCAAGAAAGATTGCCATGATAATAAACAACACTAAGGGGATTAAAAATTTAACCATGAAAAAACCTTGTATTTATTAATAGTGCTGCGTTACACAGCTTTTTTACGCCAATAATGTCGATCAGCTGCCGCGCATAAACCACCTGCCGCCATGAATAATCCACCCAACCAAAGCCAACGAATAAATGCTTTGTAATACACGCGCATACTCCACGCTCCTTCAGTACCTAAGGGCTCACCAATGGCGACAAATAAATCTCTAAACATACCGGCATCGATTGCCGCTTCTGTCATGGGCATCGTTTGTACTTGGTACACGCGTTTTTGTGGCCTTAGCTGCGCCACTTGTTTACCCTGATGAGTCACCGTTACTAAGGCTTGTTCAGCGATGTAATTTTGCCCTTGCGTTTCTTTTACACCATGAAATTCAAAGATATAATCAGACATAGTGAGCGTTTCATTAGGTGTTAAACGCACGTCTTTCTCAACGCTGTATACCGAGGTCAAGGTTAAGCCGGTAATGAATATTGCCATGCCCAAATGCGCTAAGGTCATGCCATAAAATCCAGCGGGAATACTGACTAAACGTTGCCATGAACACGAACTACCGACCCGCTCAAGGATAATTAATCCAGTCATGCCAGTAGTCCACAATGCCAAGCTTAAACCTATCGCCGCAGTAAACGAATAAAAGGGCATTAAAAAAGGTAGCGCTAACCCCCCTGCAATACTCACCATCAACAAACCACGCACGCGCAACACGACATGTTGCCAGGCATCTTTTTTCCACCGCACTAACATGCCAATGCCCACAAAAAACGCTAACGGCGCCATAAGTGGAACAAATACCGCATTAAAATAAGGTGGGCCAACAGAAATTTTACCTAATCCTAACGCGTCTATCACTAAGGGGTACAAGGTTCCTAATAAAATACTGGCTGCTGTGACCACCAGCAATACGTTGTTAAGCAGGATGGCTGATTCTTTTGAGACAAAGTCAAAACTCGCACTGCTTTTTACAGCAGGTGCTCGTAGTGCGTACAGCAGTAATGAGCCGCCCACCACAACCCCTAAAAACACCAAGATAAATAATCCCCGCGTGGGATCACTGGCAAAGGCATGAACTGAAGTCAACACACCTGAACGCACTAAAAAAGTACCTAGTAAACTCAAAGAAAAGGCAAAAATAGCTAATAACACCGACCACGTTTTAAACACCCCACGTTTTTCTGTGGCAGCAAGTGAATGCATTAATGCTGTGCCCACTAACCACGGCATAAACGAGGCATTTTCAACAGGATCCCAAAACCACCAGCCTCCCCACCCTAATTCATAATACGCCCACCAACTGCCTAAGGTGATACCGATGGTCAAAAACATCCAGGCTAAATTTGTCCATGGCCTTGACCAACGCGCCCAAGCGGCATCAAGACGCCCTTCCAATAAAGCGGCTATCGCAAAGGCAAAGGCAACAGAAAAGCCAACATAACCCATGTACAGCATTGGAGGATGAATAGCTAAGCCAGGATCTTGTAATAATGGATTTAAATCACGCCCTTCTAACGGAGCTGGAAACAAGCGTTCAAAGGGATTAGAGGTAAATAAAACAAATAATAAAAACCCTACCGACACCCAGCCTAGCACTGCCAAAACCCGCGCCACGGTAGGCTCAGGGATTGTTTTGGAAAAGAACGCTACCAACCCCATCCAGCCAGATAAAATTAATGCCCAAAGCAGTAACGAGCCTTCATGTGCTCCCCACACGCCTGAAATTAAATATAATAGCGGTAAGGCTGTATTTGAGTTATGGGCAATATATGCCACTGAAAAATCATGCACGATACTGCTGTAAGTTAAGCACCCATAAGCAATGGCTACACAAAGTAATTGGGTGTATGCCGCTGGTTTTGCCAGTGCAATACAGCCCGGATACTGTCGATACACACCAAGCATAGGCAAGATGGACAAAACACCCGCAACACATAAGGCCAAGATGAGAGAAAACTGCCCTAACTCTGGAATCATTCAATTTTTCCTGTCATTACACGGCTACTGAGACGTCTCAGTAGGCATATTTTTTTTCAAACTCGCCTTTACTTCTGGCGGCATATAATTTTCATCATGCTTTGCTAACACTTCTTGAGCAATAAACACCCCACGAGCATCAAGTGTTCCGTTTGCCACAATGCCCTGCCCCTCGCGAAATAAATCAGGCAGAATACCTGTGTATTCTACGGTGACTTCCTTTGTAAAATCAGTCAATTTAAATTGCACCATCAAACCCTTGCCAGGATGTTGAACCGTCCCTTTCACCACCATGCCTCCTAACCGAAATAACGCCGCTTTAGGGGCTTTACCGGCAACAACATCCGAGGTAGAAAAAAAATACATTAAATTTTCATTGAAGGATTTCAAGGCAAAGCCCACGGCGATTGCAATCCCTACAACCATGACTACAATCAATATTAAACGTTGTCTTCTTGCTGGATTCATCACTGTTGCCGTTGCTGTTTGCGTGCTAATTCTTGTAAAAAACTCAACCGTTGTCTGATTGGCATCAATATATTAAAAACCAACACCAGAAAACAAATACCGTAGGCAGTCCACACATAAAAGGCATAACCGCCCATAGCAAAAAAAGTAGCTATGCTCATTTGTTTTGCTCCATCACTAATTTTTTTACCCATGCAGAGGTACGTTCTCGGTGCAGCAACTCCAAACGTGCGCGTTGCAACACGGCGATAACATAATAAAATTTAAACGCCACAGCCATTGTTAACAAGGGAATTAACATGCTGATATGAATTGAAGGCTTATCCATTTTGGTCACAGTAGGCCCTTGATGCAGCGTATTCCACCATTCCACGGAATAATGAATAATGGGAATATTCACAACACCCACTAACGCTAAAATCGCCACAGCTTTTGAGGCGGTGCGCTTATCATCGATGGCATTGTATAAACCCATCACACCTAAATACAAAAACAATAAAATTAATTCTGAGGTCAGGCGAGCATCCCATACCCACCAGGTTCCCCACATAGGCTTGCCCCATAAAGAACCCGTCACTAAAGCGATAAAGGTAAAACTTGCGCCAACGGAAGCACTACTAATCGCCATAATTTCAGCTAATTTAATGCGCCAGATTAAGCCTATCGCGCCTGCAAGCGCCATGACGATATAAATAAACAAGGACATCCAAGCACTAGGAACATGGATATAAATTATTCGATAACTATCACCTTGTTGATAATCCGTAGGGGCTAAGTACAAGCCAGCAAATAAGCCATACCCCAGCAACACCAAAAAGATGCCTGTCAACCAAGGTATCATCTGCCCAGCTAAGGCATAAAAATGGGGTGGCGATGCCATACGGTGAAAAAACTTACCAACAGGATCGGGAATAAATTTCATAAAAGTCACTCACCAAAATTAAAAAACAACCGCTTTACGGCTTAAAATAAAGGATTTATTCATCTGAATTGAAAACAGCTATCGGCGTAATATCAGAGACAGTGCGTCGTCAACTCATGCTCATTTTTAATGCCGCCGCTGTGGGCCAAGGCGCCAACACGCACGCTAACATTAAAATAGCCGCTAACATATTGACTTGCGCCATTACAGGCAAACCAAGCTGAGCCATTTCAACGGCATTCGCTGCAAAAATTAACACTGGAACATATAAAGGTAACACCAACAAAGACAAAATCATGCCACCACGACGCAAGCCTACGGTTAACGCTACGCCAATGGCGCCAATCAAGCTTAATACCGGCGTTCCTAATAACAAAGTAATCAGTAAGATGCTAATCGTTTTTGCCGATAAGCCCAATAGAATAGCCAACAACGGCGCTATCATCACCAAGGGCAAGCCTGTCACCAACCAATGTGCTAACACTTTGCCTAACACTAATACTGATAAGGGCTGTGGACTTAACACCAATTGTTCTAAGGCACCGTCATCAAAATCTGAACGAAACAAACTATCTAACGACAACATAGCCGCCAATAACGCAGAAACCCAAATAATACCTGGTGCTATTGCTTGTAATAATACTGGTTTAGCGCCAACGCCTAAAGGAAATAAGGTTATCACTAACACAAAGAATAATAAGGGATTAATGATTTCTGAACGCTTACGCAACGCTAAACGTAAATCACGTCGGACTATA
>QYQN01000016.1 GCA_007280895.1 Methylococcaceae bacterium | reverse complement strand
TGATGCGGTCAGTGACGATGTTTCAGAAGAAGATCCTGATCTAGTTGAGCAAGAGGATAATTAAGCATGATGAAACCTGTTCGTCGTTTAGCGTATCCTTCGCACTCAGTTCAACAACGAGGCTTCGCGTTATTATTAGTGCTGTGGATACTCAGTTTATTAACCATCATGGCGGGCAGTTTTGCGTTGACCATTCGCCGTGAATCAGCCATTGTTGCCGGTTTAAAAGACAATGCTCAAGCCGCCGCTGTTGCAGAGTCCGGCCTTGCCATTGCACAAGTGATGTTACTAAATAATGATAAAACTAAACGCTGGGTCGCCAATGGCAGTATTTACAGCCTAAATGATTGGCAGCAATTAGGGGTTGAAAACGCCCATGTAAGGCTGCGAATTTTCGATGAAAAAGGCAAAATTGATATAAATAAAGCCAGCCAACAAGTATTAGCCTCGCTCATGTCCGCTTCGCCTTTAACCAATGAACGCGATCAACTTCGCCTAGTCGGCGCTATTTTAGATTGGCGCGATAAAGATGATATTCCCAGCAATGACGGTGCAGAAAAAGACCAATATAGTCAACAAGGTTTGAATTATGTCCCGCGTAATAAAGCTTTTCAGTCGATAAATGAATTAAAATTACTGATTGGCATGAACGACACGGTGTATAACTGGTTAAGTCCTTTAGTAACGGTTTTTTCTGGTCAACCTAAAGTTGATATGCGCGTCGCGACCAAAGACGTACTGCAAGTGTTACCTGAGTTAGATCAAGCAACTATCAATGATTTTGTCATAGCACGATTAGAAAATTTAAAGCAAGGATTGCCACCACCTAATTTACCCCTAGAGGCAACGGGTTCAGCACCACCTAGTGGGGAGCAACAATTAGGTACCGTCACCATCATTGCAGAAGCATTTATAGACGAGGGTGGCTCTGCTGTGATTAAAGCAGTATTACGCTCAAGTGGCATGACTCAGCCTTTTCAAATTTTTGACTGGCAACGCAATACCTTAGCAACTGATTCTTTATTTGGTGATCAGGTTGGGGTATCAACACTACACGAATTATTAGTCTACGAATAAACCTTACCATGTTGAATTTAAATTCAAATATTGAACTGGATTTCAAGATTTTTTGGCGCTGGTGGATGCGCGAATTAAGTTTTTTAATACCAGAAAAGATTAGGCACTGGGTCAGCGAACAACACGGCTATTTATTACTCAGCCCAACGCACCCAAACCTGCTTACGCTTACTTATGTTGATGAAAGCAACGCGCGTTTTATCGCACACCTTGAACGTAATGACCTAGGCATCGCGCAGTTTAAAAAAATACTGGCAGACAATGAGCCTTTCAGTAAAGCCAAGGCAATATTAAGACTGAGCGGACAGGAAGCTATTCAACGAGAATTACTGCTCCCTGTGGCGGCCAAAGAAAACTTACGTCAAGTGGTGGCTTACGAGCTTGATAAATACACTCCGTTTACCGCAGAGCAAGTGTATTTTGCCGTTAAAATAAGTGAAAATGACAGCAAAGATACCGGCTTTATTAACGTAAAAGTAAGCGTATCACCCAAAGAAGTTGTCGATGCCTTATGCGAGGATATTAGTGCCATGGGCATAGCGTTGGTGTATATGGATTATCAAGATACGTTAACGCATGACATTCATCTTGATAACAAAGCCAATTTACTTCCAGAACACTTTCGTCCCAAAGTAGCCAATACGCCGCGCTTAATTCATGCTGGATTAATCAGCGTTGTTTGTTGTTTATTGGTGATGGTGATGGTGGTGCCGTTATGGTTTAACTACCAAACCGTCGCAAAATTAACCGATAAAATTAATACCATCGAGAAAGAAGCTAAAAAAATTAAAGCGTTACAAGCAGATATTGACAGCGTCATTGATAAAACGCAAAAGCTCATTGATGAAAAAAATGCCTCACCCATGATGGTTGATATTTTAAATACCTTAAGCACCTTAATTGATGATCGTACCTGGCTAGCGTACTTACAATATTCTGAACATCATCTACAAATACAAGGGGAGTCGCCTTCTGCGTCCACGCTTATTGGCGTATTAGAAAGCAATGATATTTTTACCAAAGCAAGGTTTGTCTCACCTGTGACGCAAAATAATATCAATAAATTAGAACGCTTCCAAATTACCGTGGATACCACCAAAAAAGGAGGTGAGCATGTTGAAGAACATCCCTAAGATAGCCGTTGATGGTCAGCGTGTAGCTGCGGTTGGCTTATTGCTGCTGGTCGTTATTTTAATTGCATGGTTAGTTATCTCTCCCTTAGTGTCACAAACCTTAGCCTTAAATGACACCAAACAATCGTTGATTTTTCGTTTGCATCAATATGAGAAAATTTTAGCGCAAAAAGATGCGGTCATGACCAGTATGGCGACGGTAAAAACGCAAAATGACGAGTTGGATTATTTCAATAATCAAAGTACCGATGCACTCGCCTCTGCTGAAATGCAAAATGTAATCAAACAAACAATTGTCGAAGCAGGGGGAGAATTAAGCAGCACGCAAGCCATACCCGTGAGCACCAAAGATGGTTTCAGTACCATAACAGTTCGCGTAAGAATGACGGGTAACAGTGAAGTTTTACGCGCTGTATTGTATAAAATAGAAACCTCAACACCCTTAATTGTTATCGATCAAATTGATATTCGTCCTATGCGTGGTTTACGCAACCCTGTCACAAACAAAATAGAAGCCAATAATAATTTAAACATTAACTTTCAAGCGGTTAGTTTTATGAGAAAACCAAACGAATGAACATCATCGGTCTTAATAAAAAAGTAGTTTGGTTTACTGGCTCGTTAACTGGCGTGTTGCTGATTATTTTGTGCAGTGAATATTTTTATGCTGTACACACTCAGCAGGAGTTACTTACCGTACGGCCGCAGCCCAATGCTACTCAAGTGCACTATGAAATGCCCAGTGTGGATTTACAAGAACGCAGCGAAGATGCCTTTGACGATATGGTTAATCGACCGTTATTTCTTGAGGGAAGGAGACCGTCCAAAGCCTTAACCGCCGAGCAACTTAAAGCCAATGTGGTGAGTACGGGTAAATTTGATTGGGTATTAAATGGCATTTACACCAGTAAGCGCGGCGTATCGGGCTTATTTACGCGTACTTTAAAAAATGTACCTAAAGACAATTACCGTCGCGTGCGTGTAGAAGAAGCACTTGATGGGTGGATACTCACAGAAATTTTAAATGATAAAGTCGTACTAACACAAAATGGTATGTCAAAAGAATTGCTGTTACGCAAAGCCAAAGCAAAATCCTCCGCCACTAAAAACGGGCAGGGTGAGCAAGCCACCGTCAATAATCCTGTCGGTGTAGTAGTCCCTTCAGAAAACTCTGAAGACATCAACAATGAATCCCCAGAAGAACCTATTGAGAATAGTGATAATGAAGACTTTTAAAAAAATAACCTCAGCTTCCTGTGCAGTTGCCATGGGCTTGTCACTGTCCAGTTGCGAATTAATTAGTTCAAAACAAGCTAAATTAATGCTGATAGATCCTGTTGCTAATAGCGAACCTAGCGTCAAAATTACCAACGCAATTGACAATAAAGCCGTTATTCCAGAACTTAAACCTAAAGCAGACTTATACCCAGGCTCTAATCGCTCGATTCCCTTTACTCCTGTGCAACACAGACAAACTGAAGGCAAGGTGGGAAGTTATAATCTTAATTTTGATGATGCCGACTTAGGCGAAGTGGCTAAGGTCGTATTAAGTGACATTTTGAGTCTTAATTATGTACTCAATCCTAAAGTTATTGGCAAAGTTACCTTGCAAACCACACAACCTTTAAGCAAAGATGAACTCTTGCCAACCTTAGAAATGGTCTTAAGAATGAACAATGCCGCCTTAGTCAAAGACGGTAAAATTTATCATATCGAACCTATTTCTGAAGCTTTATTCACCTCAGAAATTTCCACACAGGCCAATCAAGCGGGTTACCAAACGCGTATTATTCCGATAAGAAACGTAGCGGCGCAAGAAATTGTCGACGTAATTAAACCCTTAGTACAAGAAAAAACCGTGTTGTACGTTGATAACATCCGCAACATCTTGATTGCCTCAGGTACACCTGATGAAATGATGCGCATCTTGGATTTAGTGGGAACCTTTGATATCGATGTTTTAAAAGGCCAATCCTTTGGCTTGTTTACCTTAGCCCACACTGAACCAGACACCATCATTAAAGAACTACAAGAAATTTTTAATAACAAGAAAAAAAGTGAAGAAAATGATTTTTTTCGTTTTATTCCTATCGAACGTATGAACGCCGTGATGGCAATCACTCATCAAGCTAAATATTTACAAGACATAGAAAGCTGGGTATTTCGTTTAGACAAAGCACAATCAGGCGTGGGCGGTGGTGTAAATGTCTATAAAGTGCAACATGCAGACGCAGAAGAATTAGCTAACACATTAAATGAAATTTTTACTGGTGCACAAAAAAGTGACAGTTCAGGACAAGTCGCGGCGGGCAAAAAATCAACAGAACTCACCAATAAAGCAAGCACCGACAGTAAAACAGACACAAAATCCACCGCAACGTCAGCCGCAACTAAGCGTAGCTTAAAACGAAGCAAAAGCGGCACTGGCACGGCTACGGTAGCCAATGTTGATGACGTAAGAATTATTTCTGATAAAGCAAACAATGCCTTAATTATTGTTGCCACCCCCAGAGAATACGATGTCATTTTGCCTGTTATCAGGCAGCTTGATTTATTGCCGTTGCAAGTATTAATTGATGCCACGATTGTCTCTGTTGATTTAAAAGACGATTTAAAATACGGCATTCAGTGGAAATTACAACACGATAACAGTCTTATCGGTAATGGCTTAGGCTCTACCTCACTGGGCTCAGTCACAGCAGACAGTGCGGCGGCATTTACCACAGGTGGGTTAAGTGCCGTGTATAATTCAGGGGCAGTTAATGCCCTATTAGCCTCACAAGCCAATAAAGATAATGTAAATGTCATTTCATCGCCCTCATTAATGGTCTTAAACAATCAAGAAGCCACCATTGAAGTCGGTACGCAAATTCCAACGTTAGCTAGCACTTTATCAGGCGCTGGTATCACTTCATCAGGTACGGGCAGCACAGGTTTAGTGACTAACAGCCAAATTGAATATAAAGATACCGGTGTAAAATTACAGGTCACTCCACGCGTCAATGCTAACGGCATGGTAATTATGGTGATCAAACAATCGGTGAGCGATCCCGTAGAATCGACCATTGGCGTAACCTCCTCAGCGGCAATTGCCAAAAAAGAAATAGAAAGTTCGGTTGCCATTCATGATGGAGAAACCATTGTGTTAGGTGGTTTGATAAAAGAAAACAACACGTATAACAAATCAGGTATGCCATGGCTGCATGAACTTCCTTGGGTAGGCGCATTGTTTGGCAATACCACTAATAACAAAGATAAATCTGAATTAGTCGTATTAATTACGCCCAGAGTGGTTAAAAGCAAACAAGATTCACGTTTAATTTCTAATGAATTCAAACGAAAATTAACAGGTATTTATCACGAATAAATGCTGATTAATCGTGTTAGCCTACGATCTAGCTAACACGGTTGAACATAAGTGCCGTAGCATCTCATACGCTACGGCAATGCCCGAAAATCTTGCGTTGCATTTATTTTTTTTCATGGTTAAATAAAACTGTCGACACCAGTTTTATGCTTGATATTAACGGGCAACGGTCTCGATAAATAAAAAAATAATAATTACTTAGGAGAAGAATGATGAAAAAAATTTCGTTAATTTTTGCAGCGTTAGCATTAAGCGCAAGCACTACTGTGTTTGCAGATGTGCATCTTGATACTGCACTTGAACATGCCACAGCCGCCTTAGCTGCGGGCAAAGCAGGTAATGCACCCAGCTTAATGGAGCATGCAAAAGCCGCCTTAGACCATTCGCTTACTGCCTCAATCACGGCTAAAAGTGTCGCCAAAAACCATATCGATGCCGCAGCAAAATCCTTACAAACTGGCATCGATCAAGGTGCATTAAATCAACTTGATATCGCTACAAAAGCAGCAGAAGAAAGCGTGGCTCATTTAACCGCAGCAAAATAAGTTTTAGGTACAACTTAACACATCCCCAAACGGGCAGAACTTCTCTGCCCGTTTTTTTTTCAAACACACTTATCAAGTGTTATCAATATAAGCTTAAATCAGCCACCACACGCTAACCCATACTGTCGCTGGGAGGTTTTCCCCTGTTCAATGTGCCCCAACTAACCAAGGCACACAAATGAATCAATAATAAACAGCTATCCATCATTGCAGATTAAGCAGTAGAGCAAATTCATATAAATAATTACTGCATAAGCGTAAGCGACTAGCGCTACCGCCTATCCTTAATTTTCATCCTGTGATTTAGCATCTACCGACGCAACAGCAAACGGCAGTAACTCATCAATACGACTATTAGGCCAGGTTGGTAGTTT
>QYQN01000091.1 GCA_007280895.1 Methylococcaceae bacterium | reverse complement strand
TGCTATGATTTCGTTCATGGTCAGTCTGGGTGTGTATGCTCTGTTAGAAGCGGTATTCTACCTTCTCTGATCTTTCTCTTTCCTTCGTTATCTATTAATTACTCATGACAATTGGCGAAGGTATTGACTTTATTGAACTTCATTAATAGTGTAGTTAACTTGACAGATACCCGGTACACTGAAGAGCATTTTGCTGACGATGGTGATCGTGGTGAATTTATTCCTTGGGTTATGAATGATCCGCGCATTGAAAACCATGGTTTACAACGTTGTTCCTTGACTGTGGGTGGGCAGCAAGTAGGCCCCATTAAGTTGTTATACGCGACTAAAAAAGCAATGTAATTTAGGCGCGCGACGTTTTTCAAACAGGAGCAACACATTGTTGTTCCTGTTTTTTTTTGCTTATAGCCTGCTTTTTAACTAAGCGGCTAAAGCTTATTTTTTATGGACTAATTGTCCGAGGACGAAAATTTTTATGATTACATTATGTGGTGTATCGCTTAGTAATTATTACAATAAAATCAAATTGGTATTGTTAGAGAAAGAAATTGAATTTATTGAAGAAAATGTGCTTCCTTCACAAGACCCGGCCTTATTGGCACGTTCACCCTTAGGTAAAATTCCATTTCTTGAAACCGAGGCGGGCGTGCTGTCAGAATCACAAGTGATTTTAGAGTATTTAGAAGATAACTTTACTGCTATTCCGCTTTATCCAAGTCAAGCATTTGAACGTGCTAAGTGTCGAGAATTGATTCAACATATTGAATTAAACATTGAATTACATGTCCGTAGACTTTATAAAGAAGCTTTTTTTGGCGGTTCCGTTACCGATGAAATTAAAGCAGAAGTGTTAGAAAAGACAGAATTAGGTCTGCATGGCTTAGCTCGTTTAGTAAAGTTTTCCCCTTATATCTCGGGCAATGTTTTTACCATGGCTGATTGTATAGCGGTTGCACACTTTTTTATGATCAGTGCGGCAACGCAAAAAATTTATGGTGAAGACAAGCTATTAGCGATTATTCCTCATGTTGCCGAATACAACGAAGTATTAGCTGAGCGTTTAGCCGTACAAAAAGTAATTGCAGATAGAGCGCAGATGGTAATGGCGATGATGCTGAAATAAGAAATGTCATAGTAGTGATGTGTTTCTTATTTTTTCAACAATGCTCTAAAAACACGTTGGCCATAAAACCATTATTTTTATAACGTGAGTCATAGCCTTTTTTTTCATTTAAATTTTAAGCAAATAGGAGTTATAGGTTGTGAATACAAGTGAAGTTTTTTTGATAGCGATGTTGATTATTTTTACGGTGCCTTATTTAATTTGGCGCGTTGGTAAAACTGATTATTACGCTCCTTTGGTTGTCGTTCAGATTATTTGTGGCATTTTATTAGGGCCTGGTGTGTTAGGTGCCGAGTACCCTGATGTTTATAATTTTGTATTTAGTAAACCTGTCATTGGTGCATTAAATGGTATTGCATGGTGGGCGGTGATGATTTTTGTTTGGATAGCAGGGATTGAATTAAATATTCAAAAAGCGTGGGAAAATCGAGTTGAAAGTGGTATCACAGCCGGTCTTGCCTTGGGAACTCCTTTGCTTTTTGGCAGTATTGCTGCGTTTTTTATAGTTCAATACCCAGGCTGGATGGGGGCGTCAGGGCAAACATGGCAATTTATTCTTGGTATCGGTATGGCGTGTGCGGTCACTGCGTTGCCTATCCTTATTTTATTGATGGAAAAATTAGAGATTTTAAGACAGCCTATTGGGCAGCGCATTTTACGTTACGCCAGTTTAGATGATATTGCTATTTGGGGCGTATTGGCTCTTATTTTGATGGATTGGGAGCGTTTAGGACATCAAGGATTTTTCTTTATTGGTTATGCGGTTTGTGCTTATGCAATTAGAAAACTAATGGCTTGGTTGCCTCAAAAAGACCGTTGGTATGTTGGTTTAATTTGGTTAACATTGTGTGGTTTTGCTGCTGATTGGGCAGGTTTACACTTTATGGTGGGCGCGTTTTTATCTGGCGTGGTGTTGGATACTGATTGGTTCGATCAAGAACATATGGATTTACTGCGTCACCATATTTTGTTAGCAGTAATGCCAGTATTTTTCTTAAGTACAGGGCTTAAAACAAATTGGCACATGGGGAGTTCAGCGGTATTTGTCGTGGCGGGTATTTTATTGGTTGTGTCTGTTTTAGGTAAGTTGCTAGGACTTAAAATTGCCGGAAAAATTTTAAAGTGGGAGGCGGGTGAGGATTCGATTATTGGTTGGTTGTTACAAACTAAGGCGTTAATTATGATTATCTTTGTTAATATCTTATTAGATAAAAATATTGTGACTAGTGAAACATTTACAGCACTGTTGCTGGTGGCAATTGGTAGTACGATGCTAACCACGCCAGTGGTTACACCAAAATTAAAGCGTTTGGCTAGTATTATTTATAAACAAAAATAGTCATAAAGCAAGCTAGGTTTAGTTAGCCTAGCCTAGCTTGCATAACGGCCATTAATTCAAGATCATCCCGTTTAAGTTGTTCTGAAAACCAGTGCTTTTCAGCAGCGTCGGCGTTAACGTAATGTTGATGTAAATACTCTTTTAGTATTAAATCCAACTCTAAGCTGCCGCGTCGGCATTGCCAATGTAAACGCGACATTTCCTTTGATGTCTTCAACGCTTTATTAACCCAATTGTCTTTTAGCGAGCAGTTGTTTTGTTTCTGCAATTGCCTTGGCAGGGTTCAGGCCTTTAGGGCAGGTATCTGTGCAGTTCATAATCGTATGGCAACGAAACACTTTAAAAGGGTCTTCTAAGTCATCAAGTCTCGCGCCCGTATGTTCATCTCGGCTATCCGCCAGCCATCGATATGCTTGTAATAATACTGCTGGCCCCAAATAACGCTCACTGTTCCACCAATAACTTGGGCAACTGGTTGAGCAACAGGCACATAATACGCATTCATACAAACCGTCCAACTTTGCTCTATCTTCATGACTTTGCAAGCGTTCAACATCTGCTGGTGCAGGCGTTTGCGTAGTTATCCAAGGTTTTATAGACGCATATTGTGCGTAAAAATGCGTCATGTCAGGCACTAAATCTTTGATAACTTGTAAATGTGGTAAGGGAAAAATGCTGATGGTGTCTGCAAAGCTATCTATTGCTTTGGTGCAGGCAAGGGTATTTTTGCCATTGATATTCATTGCACAGGAGCCACAAACCCCTTCCCGACATGAGCGTCGAAAAGTTAAGCTAGGATCAAGTTCATTTTTAATTTTAAGTATCGCATCCAGCACCATCGGGCCGCACTTATCCATATCAACTTCAAAGCTATCAATTCGTGGATTTTTACCCGTCTCAGGATCCCAACGATAGACTTTGAAAAGACGAACAGACGTCGCCTCAGCTGATGCTTTATAGGTTTTACCTTCAGTGAGTGTAGAGTTTTTTGGGAGTATAAATTCAGCCATTAGTAGACCCTTTCTTTAGGTGGAATAACGTCAACATCGTTCGATAAGGTAAACATGTGAACGGGTCGATAATCAATATGTACGTTTTCTTCAGTTTGCCAAGTTAAAGTGTGTTTCATCCAGTTAATATCATCACGTTTTGGAAAATCTTCACGGGCATGACCACCACGACTTTCTTGGCGATTTTCAGCGGCATGAAGGGTCACTTGTGCTTGTGCCAAGAGATTATCTAATTCTAAAGCTTCAACCAGTTCGGTGTTCCAAATTAACGAGCTATCATTCATTTTAAGGTCATTAAAAGACTGTTTTATCGAATTTATATCCTGTTTTCCTTGGCTTAAGGTATCTTGGCTTCTAAACACGGCAGCTTTTGTTTGCATGGTGCGTTGCATGGCTAAACGAATGTCTGCTGAGGCAAGCGAGCCTTGGGCAAAGCGAATCTTGTCAAAGCGAGCTAATGCTGGTGCGCAAGCATCCTTCTGTAAGCTGCGATGGGGTTGACCAGGGCGAATTAATTCCGCGCATCGTATCGCTGCTGAGCGACCAAAAACCACTAAATCAAGTAACGAATTAGAACCTAAACGATTTGCACCATGCACTGATACGCACGCAGCTTCTCCAATGGCCATTAAGCCCGGCACAATACTGTCAGGATTATTATTTGCTAAGGTGACAACTTCAGCTTTGTAATTTGTTGGAATACCACCCATGTTGTAATGCACGGTTGGCAAGACGGGAATAGGTGCTTTAGTCACATCTACACCAGCAAAAATTTTTGATGTTTCAGCAATGCCAGGCAAACGTTCATGAATAATTGCAGGATCAAGGTGTTCAATATGCAGGTAAATATGATCTTTTAATTTGCCAACTCCTCGGCCTTCGTTGATTTCAATGGTCATTGCGCGACTGACCACATCGCGTGAGGCTAAGTCTTTGGCGGCAGGTGCGTACCGTTCCATAAAACGCTCACCTTCAGAATTAGTTAAATAACCACCTTCGCCACGCACGCCTTCTGTTATCAGGCAACCAGAGCCATAAATACCAGTAGGATGAAATTGAATAAATTCCATATCTTGCAAGGGTAAGCCAGCTCTAAGAATCATGGCATTGCCATCGCCGGTAACCGTGTGTGCTGAGGTGCAAGAAAAATAACTTCGACCATAGCCGCCTGTTGCTAACACGGTTACGTGAGCTCTAAATAAATGCAAAGAACCATCGTCAAGACACCATGCCAATACGCCAAGGCATTCGCCGTCTTGCATAATTAAGTCTAAGGCAATGTATTCAATAAAAAATTCAGCATTATGTTTTAAAGACTGTTGATACAGCGTGTGTAAAATGGCATGCCCTGTTTTGTCAGCAGCGGCACAGGTACGTTGTGCTTGACCTTTGCCAAAGTGAGTGGTCATGCCACCAAAAGCACGTTGATAAATTTTGCCTTCGGCGGTGCGAGAAAAGGGCACGCCATAATGTTCTAATTCAATAACGGCAGGAATTGCTTCTCGACACATGTATTCGATCGCATCTTGGTCACCTAACCAATCGGAGCCTTTTACTGTGTCATACATGTGAAAACGCCAATCATCTTCACCCATATTACCAAGCGCAGCACTGATGCCACCCTGAGCAGCTACCGTATGACTACGCGTTGGAAAAACTTTTGTTAAGCACGCTGTTGTTAAACCTTTTTCTGCCATCCCTAAGGTGGCGCGTAAGCCTGCGCCACCCGCACCCACGATGACCACATCATAAGTATGTTCAATGATTTTATAAGCAGTTGACATGAAGTATCCTTAAATGGCGATAATACGAATTACGGCTAGAAGTGCAGTAATGGCAAGTAAAGCAAAGCTTAATTTAATTAAGCCAATGCTAATGATTTTTACCCCTTCATGCGCAACATAATCTTCAACGACCACCTGAAGCCCCAGTGCAGCATGATAAAACGCAAGAATAATCCAAAAAGCTAGGCAGGCTGAGTTAAATGGGTGCTGTAGCCAAATAATGGTCTCTTGGAACGGGGCGTTGAAGCATAAATTAAAAAACATGATAAGAGGTAAGCTTAAGGGCGCTAAGGCTACTGCTGATAAGCGTTGCATCCACCAATGAAGCACGCCAGATTTGGCGGAGCCTAAGCCCTGTGCAATCGCTAAAGGCGTTCTAAGTGACATAGTATTCTCCGTTATAGGCTAAGAAATGTAGTAACAGTAAGCACAAAAGAGATGGCTATTTCAATAATGGCTATTTTGTGTAAAGTATCTTGCTGAAAGCCAATGCCTATATCCCAAAATAAATGCCGAATGCCATGGCATAAATGAAAAAACAGTGCAAAAATAAATCCCCAATAAATACCTTTAACCACCCAACATTGCAGCATGTTTTGCATACTGGCATAAGATTCTAAGCCCATAGAAACGGCTGAAACCGTAACTACAAAGAGTATTAAGCCAAAAGAGAGCAGCATGCCTGTTAGACGATGACTAATAGAAACGAGTCCTGTTAAAGGGAGTTTATAGATTTGTAAATGCGGGGAGGTGGGGCGATTCGTTTTGAAAGCCATAAATTTACCTTTAAATTATGTGAATTAGGCACAGACGGAGTATGAAGACAGCAGAACGATAGGCTGCATGTGATCATTTTTCCGTCTACTGATTGTAGTATCATTTTAACGCCAATAGGCAAAAAATATTTTCTTAGTATGGCTCAGGTTTGTGATGAATAAACAAAATTATAAGTTATAAAATGAAGACTTACCTTGTTTTACAGGGTTAATTAAACTGTTGAATTTAACGAAAATAACTATTGAATGAAAATGAACTATTGGTTAATGAAATCAGAGCCTAACGTGTTTAGTCTTGATGACTTACGTCAACGACCTCAACAGTTAGAGCCATGGGACGGAGTGCGTAATTATCAAGCACGAAATATGATGCGAGATGAGATGCGTAGAGGAGATCAGGTGTTTTTTTATCACTCCAATTGTGAGCAACCGGGCATTGTAGGAATAATGGACATTGCACGGGCGGGCTATCCAGATTTTTCAGCACATGATCAGGGCAGCAAGTATTTTGATAGTAAATCAACGCCAGATAAACCGCGCTGGTTTATGGTTGATGTGCAGTATGTGCGCCATTTAAAGCGTGTTATCACGCTAAAAGAACTTAAAGATCAGCCACCGTTACAGGATTTTCCATTAATTCGTCGTGGTAATCGCTTATCGATTATGCCTGTTAGCCCAGTGAATTGGGCGTTTATTTTGTCGTTAGAAGAAATGCAGCCACTATGATAAACATGCTGCTGGGGCGAATTGCTTAGGGTTTAGTTGCCGCCAGAAAACAATTTATAGGCAGGGTTTTGGCTTTGTTCTTCATAACTAAAACCTGACGCATCAAGGCATTGTTCGAAGGCTGTTTTATCATCAAGATTGATTTGTAAGCCCATTAATACCTTACCAAAGGCGGCACCATGATTACGGTAATGAAACAAACTAATGTTCCAGCGACCACCTAGCTCAGTTAAAAAATTCAATAATGCACCGGGTCGTTCTGGAAATTGAATGCTGTAAATGATTTCAGTTAATGAGTCAGGTGCATGGCCGCCAACCATGTAACGGATATGCTCTTTAGCCAACTCATTACCCGTCATATCGACCACCTCAAAATTTTTAAGGGTTAATGACGAGATTAAGTTTGCGTGATCAGTTTTGTCACCAGAACTGGATAGCCCAACAAACACATGCGCTTGTCTTGAAGTGAAATACCGATAATTAAATTCAGTGATATTACGATTACCCAGTGCGGTGCAAAAAGCTAAAAAACTACCAGGTGTTTCAGGTATGGTCACAGCAAGTAAGATTTCACGATGCTCCCCCACTTCGGCGCGTTCAGAGACATAACGTAAGCGATCAAAATTAATATTAGCCCCGCTATCAATGGCAATGAGCGTTTGCTTGGTTAGTTGATGCAGTTCGATATATTTTTTTAAGCCCGCAACGGCTAATGCGCCAGCAGGCTCTGCTATGGAGCGCGTGTCATCGAAGATGTCTTTAATGGCGGCGCAAATTTCATCAGTATTGACGGTGATGACTTCATCAACATACGCTTGTGCTAAACGAAAAGGTTCTGCGCCCACTTGCTTTACTGCTACGCCATCTGCAAACAGTCCTACTTGATCCAAAATTACACGACTGCCCGCTAAAAGTGCACGGTTTAGACAATCAGCATCTTCAGGTTCAACGCCAATAATTTTTACATCGGGTCTAACAAATTTTGTATAAACAGCAATGCCAGCAATCAAACCGCCGCCGCCAACAGGAACAAAAATAGCATTAAGTTCGCCAGTTTGTTGTCTAAGTATTTCCATCGCCACCGTGCCTTGACCAGCAATAACATATTCATCATCATAGGGATGAATAAAAATTAAGCCTTTTTGTTCGGCAAGTTCAAGTGCATGGCTGTAAGCATCGTTATAAGAATCACCAAATAAAATGATATTTGCACCCATGTTTTGCACCGAATTAATTTTTATTTCAGGTGTGGTTCTGGGCATAACAATCAGTGCGGTAATCGCTAATTTTTTTGCTGCTAAGGCAACGCCTTGCGCATGATTTCCTGCTGACGCGGCGATCACACCGATGTCTCGCTCCGCAGCAGTTAAGGTCGCCATTTTGTTATAGGCTCCGCGCAATTTAAAGGAAAAAACGGATTGCAAATCTTCGCGTTTTAATAAAATTGTATTATTGAAACGATTTGATAACGAGCGCGCAAAATCTAAGGGTGTCTCAATGGCAACATCATAAACTTTAGCGCGTAAGATTTTTTCTATGTATTTTTGCGGCATGATTAAAATTCGGCTGAACATTCAAGGTAACTGCGTTATTATCGCACACCGATTAATTAATCGTTTATTCCATCAATACTAAATCTACCTTGATTGAATAAAGTTAACAGAAGGTTACTTTAATTACACACACCAAAAGGAAAACGTTATTATGATGACTCAAGATCAATTAAAACAAAAAGTCGCACAAGCAGCCTTACCTTACGTTAAAGGCGTAGGTATTATTGGCATTGGGACGGGCTCAACCGTACGTCATTTTATTGATTGTTTGGCCGAATTTAAAGCAGAGATTGAGGGCGCAGTATCAAGTTCAGAGGCCAGTTCTGAGCATTTGCGTAAAGTGGGTATTCCAGTTTTAGATCTTAATGCAGTAGGCACGTTAGAGGTATATGTTGACGGTGCTGATGAAATTAATCCCTTAAAACAATTAATAAAAGGTGGCGGCGCGGCTTTAACTCGTGAAAAAATTATCGCAGCAGCAAGTAAAAAATTTGTATGTATTGCAGATGGCACAAAACGAGTGGATATGTTAGGTAAATTTCCATTGCCTGTGGAAGTTATTCCTATGGCAAGAAGTTATGTGGCCAGAGAAATAGTAAAATTAGGTGGACAACCCGTGTGGCGTGAAAATTGTGTAACTGACAATCACAACGTTATTTTAGATGTACATAATTTAAATATTTTAGAGCCAATTAAATTAGAGCATATTATCAATAATATCACTGGTGTAGTGTGTGTAGGTTTATTTGCCGAACGCCCTGCAGATATCGTATTGGTGAGTCAGGGCGAAGAAATAATTACCTTTTAATTGTTTTAAAGTGTTAATTTGGAGGTGTGGCAAATGCTGCATCTCTAAATTAAAAGCCAATAGAGTTATAAAAAAGCATAAATTAAGGCTAATTTAATTGAAAATTAGCCTGTAATATAAAATTTAAAAAATGTTATACAGCAATTATTTATAGTGATTTAGAAAGCTTAAATAATACGACAAGCTAGATTTAACCAAGTGTTTTAGTTTTTTTTTATGTAAAAAAATGTTATTATTACCCCCGTAAGTTTGACCCTGTATTGGGTAGAAAGTTTTTAACACATTAGGGAGGTGCGAAACCATGCTTATATTGACTCGTCGTGTAGGTGAGACATTAATGATTGGTGACGAAGTTACGGTTACTGTGCTTGGAGTGAAAGGAAATCAAGTTCGCATCGGTGTTAATGCACCTAAAGATGTTTCTGTCCATAGAGAAGAAATTTACGAAAGAATTAAAAAAGAGCAATCTGGTTCTGATATTTCAGAGTAAGTGTTCGCAAATGTTTAGGAGAGATGGCCGAGAGGCTGAAGGCGCTCCCCTGCTAAGGGAGTATGGGCTTTAACTCCCATCGAGGGTTCGAACCCCTCTCTCTCCGCCAATTTTTTTTTGACTTTTTATTTTATATAAAAGATAATAGCTAGCTAAATAAAGCGCCCGTAGCTCAGCTGGATAGAGTAATCGGCTACGAACCGATCGGTCGGGAGTTCGAATCTCTCCGGGCGCACCATTTTAAAAAAGTTTGTTCCCCTGTAGCTCAGTCGGTAGAGCGGGTGACTGTTAATCACTAGGTCGGCGGTTCGAGCCCGTCCGGGGGAGCCATTAATATCAAAGCCCTTATAGCAATGTAAGGGCTTTTTTTTGCCTACTCTCTGGGGAAGATCAGGTCTTTGTTGCATTTTTGTTATTCAGCTAGAGCAGAACCTGCGCAAACCCTATCAGTTAATTTATTTATTTTTCCGTCAGAGCTAATGAGTTTTTGGCTAGATGTCAGCTATCGGCCATAAAGAGACAGTCGGTTACGCTCAATCAACGTCTGCAATATGAGCGATTGTTGCCGTTCGTCTATTGCCAGTGATAGACATCCTCATATCCATGCCAGACTTTAGTTCATTCTACTGATAAGTTGCGATTGACATTAAACTGTTCCGATTTTCTATCCCTGCCTCTGGCTTTGGGCTCAACACGTCGCTCCAACCGCTCTTGAATGCGTTGCTTAAAGCGATCATTGTCTAATATGCATGCTTTATTGGTTGCCTCTTTAATTTCGGCAAGACTATGTGTTGGCGCCGACTGAAAACTGAACTAAAGTGGACCCCATTGTCCAGACAAATAATATCTTAATTTAAGATAGAGCCTTGTTCACACTCCAGCTGAATGGCGCTGTCCCAATTTTTTTATACAGGAACTGATGTTTCTGTCGCCCCGTATTTATCCACGATCT
>QYQN01000055.1 GCA_007280895.1 Methylococcaceae bacterium | reverse complement strand
CATTATATAAAAACAATGACTTACAAAATTAAAAAGTTGTTTTTGTGTTGTTTTCATAATACTTTCACAGTCTCATACGAGATGCCGCTAAAGCAACCTTACTCCTGACTGATTCGCCTATTGCCCTAACGTTCGCTCAACGGCGTATTTAATTTACTCAAGAACGGTTCAACCAAATAATCCATGACGGTGCGCTGTCCAGTAATAATATTACATTGCACGAGCATGCCTGAATACAAGTCATAGCGTTCGTTATTATGTTTAAAATAACTTTGCGCAACACTGATTTTAATTTTGTAATAAGACGCGCCCTCTTTAGTGGTGATGGTATCTGGGCTGATATTAACAACTTCACCGTCAATATGGCCAAACCGACTTGCATCTGAGGAGGTGAGACGAATTTTTGCTGGCTGCCCAGTGTGAACATAACCAATGTCTTCGGTTGATAATTTGGCTTCAATAATTAAGCGATCATCACTTGGCACGATGTCTAATAACGCGCCACCTGGCGGCACTATGCCACCTAATGTGGTGACAAATAAAGATTTGACTGTGCCATCCACGGGTGCTTTTAAGACCATGCGGCGCAAATTATCTTCATCTTTTTGTAACTTGCTGCTTAACATTTCTATGGTGTTATCCATGTCGCGCAGTTCTTCACGGGCTTTTTCTATAAAAGAATTACTTACTAATTTTAAGCGATTTTCTGCTTCACTGATGGCTGCGGCAATTCGTTTTTCGGTGGCTAAGGCTTCGTTTATTTGTCCATCTAAATCACTGGATTCTTTTAATAATGCTAAGTGATTCATACGATTGTTAATATTTAACTTTAATAAACCGTCACTGATGGAAATTTTTTCATTTAACAGTCCACGCGTTTTTTTATTAGCCACCAAGCGCGCGCTTATTTCTTGTAATTGATAACGGTATTGCTCAATTAATTGTTGCTGTACGTCCATTTCATTTTGCAAACGACTGCGCCGCGTATTAAACAATTCTATACTTTGCGAGATAACCTCTTGCGCTTTATCGCCAAACTCGGCACCGTAGTGCAGGTGTTTTTGTTCATTAATTTCTGCTTTTAAGCGTATCGATTTTATTTTAGCTGCCTGTAAACGAATGGTGATTTCATTAACATCAGCAAGGTTACCCGTGCTTTCTAAGGTGACTAAGGTTTGTCCTTGTTTTATACGCTCGCCTTCTCTGACTAAAATTTCTCTTATAATTCCACCCTCCAAATGTTGGACGGTTTTTACTTGGCTTGAGGGAATCACTTCACCTAATGCCTGACTGACAATATCCAAAGGGCTATACGATGCCCAGATTAAAAAACTAATATTGGCGGCAATAAACAGCCAAAGCAATAGTCGTGATGACGTGTACTGCACGCTTTTTAGTCGTTCACTCACCCAGTCGATTGCTGTAAATACGTAGTCAAAAATCATTGCTTGCCTGTCTGCTAAAAAACGGAAGTGTTCTCATGATGATGCGCTTATTTGACGGTGAACTGTGGGACTGGTTTTACATTTAAGTCTAATAAGCGTGGCGCACTGTTAACAATGCGCTGATCTTGAGAAAAAATAATTAAGGTGCGCCCTTGTCGTGAGAGCTCTAATAATAAGTTATAAACACATTGGCAGCCGCGCTGATCTAAGCCTTCGGTCGGCTCATCAAATATCACCACTTTACCAAAGGTGGCTAAGGCTCGTGCCAGTGCTAAACGTCGCTGTTGACCATACGTTAAGTTGTCGGCGTTATTGCTGAGTTGCGTTTCTAAACCTTCGGCACTGGTGTCGATAAAATCAGCTAAATCTGCCTCGGTTATCACTGAGTTTAGTTGTGCTTCGGTGATTTCTGGGTGCGTGTTGCGTAAATTATCGCGGATGGTGCCAGGTAAAAAATGGGCTATTTGTGGCATGTAACAGAGTTGGGCGCGCCACCATGACGGCGATAATTGTTGTAATAACAGTTTATCTGCAAGGATTTGTCCCCGTGTGGGCTCTAATAAGCCAACTAACAAACGCGCCAAGGTTGTTTTTCCTGAGCTGTTCCCACCGGTAACAACCAGCACTGATGCGGGCGGTAAGTCCAGGGTTAACGATTCAAATAAGGGACTGGTGGCGTCTGGGTAAGTAAAGGCAACATCATGAAAACTTAACGCGCCTGAAAACTCTGCTAAAGCACTGCCGCCTTCACGTTCTGTGTCGACTAAGGCAAAGCGTTGTAATTTGTCTAAGGCTTGATAGGCTTTGGCAAAAATCTCGCCCAATTGCACAACGCGCGTTACGGGCGATAACGTGCGCATGGCTAAAATATTTGCGCCAACTAACATCCCAATATCCATCTCACCATGCACAGCTAAGCTGGCTCCTGTGGCGTAAATTGCAATGCTTAATAAAGCTTGTACGCTTTTCGTCATGCTTTGCGTAAAGTTTTGCACATCTGCGATGCTGATTTTTAAGGCTCGCACGTCACTTGATTTTTCAAAATAACGCTGATGGGTCATTTTGCTTTGTTCAAATACGCGGATGGTGTCTATGTCTTGATTAACGCTGTGAGCGATACTTTTTGTTTTGTTAATGAGTTCATTAAAGTTCAGGAATAGGCTGTGTAAGCGCTGCTGGTTAATCGCACTTAGCACAAAAAAAACAATAATAAACACGGCGGTAATACTGCCTAAAATGGGCGAGATAAAAAATAAGGCTATTAAAAATAATAAGGTGAATGGCAAATCTAATAAGGTCGCAATATTTGCTGCGGAATAGGCTTCTGCGATGGTGTCGGGTGCCTGCATTAATTCTTGTCGTTGTGCTAACGATAAGCGTTGCAAGGCACTCGCTTTGGCGTGCGTTAAATTTGTGAAGGTGCTTACATGTAACTGCTCATTGCGTGCTTTACCTATGTTTTCTGCTTGCTGCAAACGCAAGCGTTGAAAAGCAAATTCAAACAGTAAGGCAAGGCACACCCCTGTGGTCAAGGTAACAAGCGTGGCATCAACCCCATAAGAAATATAACGATTAAATATTTGAATAACATAGACCGACGAGGCCAAGCTGAGTAAGTTAATAAATAACGAGGCAATCAGTAATTCAAGGGTTAATAAGCGATAAGCTGATAATCGTTGTAGAAGTTCACGCATGAGGAGTTAACGAACAGTATCTGCTTTATTAGGAAGAACAAATTGCGACTCGGTAAAAATTTCAGGACTTAATGCGCCCATCACTTCTACTAATGACAAAATGGCCAAAATTGCATCGTATTGCGCTGAAATTGCATCGCTTCGGGCATTAATTAAGGAGACTTCACCCGACAAAATGTCAATCAGGGAACGATTTCCTAATTGTCTTTCAACGCGGGCTAATTCTAAGAACGCTTCGGCAATATCAGCTTGCTCTTGTAAGGATTCGGCAGTTAAGCGTGCGGTTTGCAATTTTTGAAATGCGTCACGATTTTTTCGTTCAACGATAATTTGGGTGTCGTATAAAGCATTGTGCTTTGCTGACTCGGCTAACTCGGCGGCTTTTACACTGTCATAAGCGATAAAACCTAAGTTAAAAGGCATTTTAATTTCTACTCGACTCACAAAATCTTGGGTTTGCCCTAAAGTGGCGGTCCCTCGTTGATTTTGATGCAATAATTCTTCTAAGATTAAATTAACTTTTGGATAAAAGCGAGTGTAACGCTCAGATTCAACATCATTTTTTGATAAGGCTAATTTAATTTGATCGGAGCGAATATCTAAGTTATTGCTTAACGCAATAGCCATTAAAGTATTCAAATTATTTGGCAATTGATCAATAGATTTTAAGGTGACGGGTTCCATTTTTGAAAAATCTTCAGGTAAATAACCAAAAAATTCCTTAAAGGAATTTTGCGCCTCAACTAAGGCTTGTTCATTTCTTAACCGCCTTGCTATGGCTGCGGCTAACTGTGTTTTTGCTTGTAAGACATCAGTTGAATACCCGGCACCTTTGGCGACGCGCGTTTCTTCAAGCCCTGTTTGATTACGAATATTAGTTTCTGATTGCTTGGTGAAATCGAGCGCTTGGTGTGCTCTAAGCAAATTAATATAGGCGGATGCCGCATCAAGAATAAAGGTTTGTTTTACTTTTTGTAAATCCAGTTCTGCTACCAACAGTTTTAAACGCGATTTTTCAATGCCATTATTGGTAGCACCAAAATCCCATAACAGTTGATTTAACTTTACATTGGCGCTACCAAAATAATCTTGGGTCGCAACACTGCTGTGTTGTTCATTACCCGTTGTTACCGACATATCTAAATCTGGATACCATCCACCCCACGCGACTTGTATGCGGCGCACTTCGGCGTCTACTTCGTCCTGTGCTTTTTGAATTCGCACATGCGAACTAAGCAGCGGGAGCAACAAAGCATTTAATGTTATTTTGTTTTTATCAATAGTTTCTGCCCATGCTAAGCAGGAAAAACTTGATAATATAAGTAAAACAACAAGGCGTTGAATAATTGAAAACATAATTGGTTATAATGCTATTTTATTAAAATTCGCTTGGCTTATGTTTTTTAGTGACAGCCAATCAATACGGTCACTACGCATAATTCACTTAACCCAACCTTCTGCACGTAGGATTCACAATGATCCCAATGGTAAACCTTAAAGCTCAGTATGCTGAAATTAAACATGAAATTGAGCTTGGCTTAGCACAAACATTTGAAAGCTGTGCCTTTATTTTAGGCCCAAATGTTAACGCATTTGAACAAGAAGTCGCCGCTTATTTAGGCGTTCGTCATGCGATTGGCGTGGCTTCTGGCACCGACGCCTTACATTTAGCCTTACTGGCCGAAGGCATTAATGCAGGCGATGAGGTGATTACCAGTGCGTTTACCTTTATAGCTACCGCAGAAGCGATTAAATACGTAGGCGCTACCCCGGTCTTTGTTGATATCGACCCGAACACGTTCAATATTTGCCCTGCGGCTATCGCTAACGCTATTACTCCTAAAACCAAAGCGATTATGCCGGTGCATTTATTTGGTCAACCTGCCGATATGACGGCAATTACAGCACTTTGCCAACAACATAATATCAAACTCATTGAAGATTGTGCGCAATCGTTTGGTGCCACCATTAACGGACAACAAACAGGGAGTCTGGGTGATTGTGCTGGCTTTAGCTTCTTTCCCAGTAAAAATTTAGGCGCTTATGGGGACGGTGGTTTAGTAGTAACTCACTCTGACGACACCGCAGAAATGCTAAAACAGCTACGTAATCATGGCTCTAAGGTACGTTATTATCATGATGTGGTTGGGTATAATAGCCGTCTTGATGAAATTCAGGCGATTTTTTTACGCGCAAAACTTAAACGGATTGATTTCTATAATCAAGCGCGACGTCAGGTTGCCCACCGCTACACCGCATTATTAGCTGATTTACCTCTCACTCCGCCCGTTGAAGATGGCTTAGGGACGCATGTTTATCATCAATATACTTTATTGTCTGAACACCGTGAGGTCATTATGAAAGCTCTGCACGCCGCCGAGATTAGTAGTGCAGTGTATTATCCTGTGCCTTTACATCAACAAGCTGTCTTTAAAGAATCCTGCCAAGGACTGGTGCTGCCTGTAACAGAAAACATTGCTCAGCACTGTTTTTCGTTACCTATCTGTCCGTTTTTAAGCGAGGCTGATATTGAGAAAATCACTGCTGTTATTCGTCATACGCTCACGCATCAGGTATCTTAATGCCTTCCAAAACGTACACGGTTGCCTTCAGTGCTGGCGAAGCGTCGGGCGATCAACATGCCGCCACGATGTTTAAAGAAATGCAGTTACTCTGCCCGTCAGTAAAAGGCATCGGCATGGGCAGCAGCCAACTGGCTGCAGCCGGAGTACACTTAACCTATGATTCTTCCGCCATTGCCGTCATTGGCGTAATAGAAGTTATTAAACATTACCCAGCAATACGTCGCGCGTTAACACGTATGCAAAAGATGTTAATCTCAGAAAAACCAGACTTGTTGGTATGCGTGGATTACAAAGAATTTAATTTCAAACTCGCACGTTTTGCAAAACAACAAGGCATTAAAGTCTTGTTTTATGTTAGCCCGCAAGTCTGGGCTTGGCGTGCAGGCCGCGTTAAAGAGTACGGTAAGGTTATTGATTTAATGGCCGTTATTTTTCCTTTTGAAACCGCGTATTACGAAACAGAAAATATTCCCGTGCGTTATGTCGGCCATCCGTCGGTGGATAAAGTTCATCCATGTTACTCAATACACGCGGCCTTAAAACACTTTAATCTTTCTGCTACAGCTCCTGTGGTGGGTCTCTTACCTGGCAGCCGTGATAATGAAATTAACCGTTTACTGCCGGTAATGCTGGCAGCCGCCACGCTCTTACTGAAACACAATCCCACTATACAATTTGTTTTACCTCAAGCCACCTCGATATCTGATGCCCTAGTAAGCAACTATGTGCATACTTCTTCGCTACCTATCACTATTATTAAAGGGACGCCCTATGATGTCATGCAATGCTGCACGGCGGTGATGACCACTTCTGGCACAACCACCTTAGAGCTGGCGTTATTAACTATTCCGATGGTGATTTGCTATAAGCTTGCGCCAATAACTTATTGGCTAGGAAGGCGTTTAATTAAGACTCCCTTTATTGGCCTGCCTAATATTATTGCCCATAAAGCCATTATTAAGGAGCTTATTCAGCATGAAGCCAGTGCTGAAAATTTAGCCGAAGAACTGTGGCAATTATTAACCAATACCGATTATGCCAATACCCAACGTCAAGAACTACGTTATGTAAAAGAGCAACTTGGCAACGGGGGAGCTTCTGCGCTGATGGCTCAGTTAGCTCTTGAGATGCTCCACACGGCTTAATTCAGCCCCCAGTCTTTTAAAAATACCTGATAAAACTGCCGCTCATGAACAATAGCTCCACGTTGCTGGACGATAGCTTGAGCAAAGTCTTGTGCTCTTGTCATCAGCACGTTAAGTGACCAGCCCTGTTGTAATCCTAGCAAGACAACTGCGGCAAAAGCATCTCCTGCGCCCACTGTATCGACTATTTTACACACCTGCGATGGGCTAACCTCTACCCATTCAGCTGTGTGCGTTAATGCCACAGCGCCTTGCTCACCCAACGTAACCACTAAGCCTTCTAAGTGATAATAATCCAGAAATATTTTCATCATTGCAGCAAAACTAGTGCGCTCAGGCGCAAGTAGATAGAACTCTTCTTCATTAACTTTAAGCCAATCAGCACGTTTAAGCCAAGCGTGCAGCAGGTGTTTTTGCCACCATGGGGCTCTTAAATTAACGTCAAAAAAAACCTTAGCATGGAGGTGTTGATGCAATAACGCCGTTAACGCTTGCTCTGCACACTGATGCCGCAATGCCAAACTGCCATGATAAATAAAGGTGTACGGGCGGGCGCGCGTAAGACACGCTTCATCTATAAAATCATACGCTTGCTGATCTAAAATCGCATAGGTGGGTTCGCCTTGCTGTAAGCTAATAGTGACTTTACCTGTGGGGTAATGGGCATCGCGCTGAACCAATGCAGTGTTCATGCCCCATGCCGTCATACTGGCAAGAGCATCTTCGCTTAAATGATCATGACCTAGCCGACTAATGAAATCAGTGCACACGCCAAGCGCCTGTAAATGCCAAGCCACATTAAACGGTGCACCGCCTAAAACCTGCGGCCCGTCGATAAAACAATCAAACAGAACCTCACCAAAAACTGCTGTTGTTTGGGTTGTCATTGTTGTTCAGTAAGCCTATTTTTTACTAAAAAACTTATTATTTGTGAGTAAACTGGACAATTCTGCCATAAAAAAAACCAGTCTATTCTTTCAAAATAGACTGGTTTAAATTAATGTGTGCTTCCATAAAACTAACCTGTCAAACTTTTTACCGTTAAGCCAAAACTAACATTGCCATGTGAACGAATAGCTTCGACAGGATTACTTTGAAATTTAGCAAGGATGTCTTCAGCTTGATTTTGTGCTTGCGTAGCATTGTCAATGTTAACTGCTTTGCTGGAACTGGTAACAGGTGCCGATCTTGAAAGCTTGATAGCAGAGTCTGAAAGATCAAGCTTTTCATTAGAGACTTTTAAGCTATCTTCTTGCGGATTGTCTGAACTAATTTCTAATGCCGACTTCTCACTTCCCATGCTTTTGGCTGCTTGTGATAAAGAAGTCGTAATCGCTGTGCTTTGTTGTTGTCGCGCTGTGATGGCGTCCATAGTGGGATCCTCTTAAATGATGTGGTAGAAGATAAAGCAGCTGAATTTTACCCCTTGTAAAAACAACTGTAAACAAGTTAAATAATTATAAGTAAATTATTTACTACTTTTTTTTCAATAGCTTATAAGACAACAGCACATATGCTACAGTCACCGCATGGTGACTGAGGAACGGCCAACGAAATACGCTATCGAGACGGTGGGCGTTATGTGATGTTACCCCATAAAATGAGATTTACACCCAGTTATGTAGCGTCAATGACTGTTTCTAGGTGCAGTGGCAGAAGTTTCCACATGACTATTTTTAGTCTCCATTGCTTTCCCCTCCTCCGCGAACTATGCGTCGTCCTTGTACTTAAGGTATCGACATAATGCCCGTTTATATAAACCTAATTGATTAGTTATTTTACGTCATTGCACGCGTTTAAGCGCTACCCATGCTAATGCTGAAAACGTCACACTTGGCAGCAGAGCCATTAACCATGGGCTTAGATTATAAATTAATGCAAGATGTCCGGTTGTCATATCGATAATATTAAACCCCAAGCCAATCACAACACCAATTAATAATCTTGCCCCCGTACTCACTCCGCGCTTAACACCCACTACAAACGGCGTCGACACCAACAACATAACAAAGATTACCAATGGGTTTATCACTCGTCCCCAAAAAGCCATTTCAAATTTATGAGCTTTCTGATGATTTTCTTTTAAGAATTGAATGTACACAGCCAAATCATAAAGAGATAAATTATCTGGAATAACGACCACAATTTTTAATAAATCAGGTGCAATGGAGGAATGCCACACATAATCAGCCAGCTGCTCTGCTTGAACCTGCTCTTTAGATAATAATGACCGCTTGATAGTGTGCAATTGCCAGGCGTTATCACCCATAAAAACAGCTTGTTCAGCATGCATTACCTGTTGCAATTGTTGTGTTTCATTCATTTGGTAAATACTAATGTCTGCTAAATTACCGTTATCTTCTATTTTTCTGATATTAATAAATTGCTTACCTTCCCTAAGCCATAAGCCATATTTAGTGCGCATGACAACTGGGTTATGCTGCGCAATCGCACGCTGTAACTGCGCTTTTTCTTCACAAACGGGCGCGATAAACTCGCCCACCAACACAGAGATAACAACCATAATTAATCCCGCTGCCCAAACGGCTTTAATTATAGAAAAGACTGACCACCCTGCCGCACGCATAGCGATTAATTCTTGATGATTAGCAAGTGCGCCCAAAGCAAATAAACTTCCTACTAAGGCGACTGCGGGCATTAATTCATAAAAGACCGTAGGCGTGGTCATGACTAAAAAATACATAACATCAGTTATGCCATAATCACCTTTACCAATATCATCCAGCTCATCACTGAGCGTAAACAAATTAAACAAGGTGAGTAATAACAGCATAGCTACCGCTGCACTTTTTAAAATATCTTTTACAAGATAGCTTGTTAATACATTCATACGCTAAATTTTTTCCTAAAGCTTATCAGTAGCCAATGCCATCCATACCAGCGTGCTAACAGCATTGCGCCAATCAGCGCTAACATAACATGACCTGCTAAGCCACCTATCCATAAGGGGATTGCTGCATTCACTTCCCATACATACAGCAAACGAATAAGATTTCCATAACTAAAATAAATTAAAAAACCCAACAAAATACTGCCATATACGCCACCGCGCGGACGTTGCTGGGCTAACGGCACGGCAATAAAACTTAACAACAAACAGCTAATTGGAATGGCCAAGCGTTTTTGTAATTCAGCACAATCAGGCACCTTATTTGACGCTATTAACATTGCGGTGGGCACAGCGACTTGACTTAACCGTAAGGTGACCGGACTGACTTCCATACGCACGGCATATTCTTTAAATTTTTCAAAAACATAATCCAACTGACCAGGTTGTCCTTGGGTGCGCTCACCGTCGGCAAAGAGCACATAAACGCCATCAGACTGGTCGATAATCTGCGCAGTTTTGGCGGTAATAATCGCTAAGCTTCCCGCTTGTCGACTTTGCACAAACACCTGCTGCATGATTTTGTCCTCTGTTATCTTTTCCACATAAAAAACTAAATCACCACGGGTATATTCACTAAATTTACCCGCTGCAATCCCTCGTAAATCAGAAGAATTGGCACCTTGTGACATAATTTTACTGACCGTCGCTTCTGCCCAAGGACTCACCACTAAAGATAACACGGCCGCCCCTGTAGTTAAGGGAATAACCATCAGCAACACGGCACGGTATAACGTCCACGCGCCACCGCCTGCTGAAGCAATTGCGGCCATTTCTTGATCTCGATACAAACGCCCGATCACCATTAGCACCGCCATAAACAACGCCGCTGGCAATAAACTCACACTAAACGTGATCGTTTTTAAGGCTAATAAGGTCAATAATATTTCACTGGGTACTCGCCCATCAATGGCTTTATCCAAAACACGAATAAATTCCCGACTGACAATAATCACCACAATGACTGACCAAACTGACACTAAGGTGTTAATTAATTCCTTAATAATCAAGTGATCTAGCACGGCCAAGGTAAAAAATTGCCGACTTCTTAAGTTAACACCGCGATGTTGCAAACGCCTCTCCTCATTTAAAGTGAATGAAGTGTTGTATAATTCAAAACGAACGGGCAATTTAGACATCATTGCCCAAGCAAACTTCCGTCACCCCCCAATTATCACCAGTGGCCAGCGGTTTTATCACCCTGACCAGTGGGGTATGACATCACTTGAGGAGAAACATTATGGACTATTCTATAGAAACCCAGCCTGTAGACAAACTGCAATCTGATTGCACAGTAGTCGGCGTTTATGAAAAACAACAATTAACTGCATCTGCACAAACCCTTGACCTTCTCACTGACGGCTTAATTAGTAAGGTGTTAGCACGTGGTGATATTGCAGGCAAAATTGGCGAAACACTCTTGCTAACCGTTCATCCTGCATCAACTATTGAACGCATTTTATTAGTTGGCTTAGGTGAGAAAAAATCATTAACCAACAAAGATTTTTTTAAAGCCTTAACTGCCGCCTTTACTAATCTTAAAAAACCAGGCATTAAAACGCTTGTTTGTGCTTTGGCTGATGTCGACGTTGATAGTTATGATTGGACGTGGAAAACTCGCCAAATTGTCACTGTGTGCAGCGATGTGAACTATCAATACACAGAAACCAAAAGCGATAAAACAACCGAAAGCCAGCTGACCTCTGTACATATCAGCGTCGCTGAAAACCAACACCTCACGGCATGCCTTGGCTTAACCCAAGGCATGGCTATCGCTGAAGGCATGTTACTCACCAAACATGTTGCCGACTTACCAGCCAATCTATGCACGCCAAGCTATCTTGCTCAGCAAGCCTTGGCCATGGGTGAGCAATACGATAGCCTTGTCGTCAGCGTCTTAGAAGAGGCCGATATGGCAGAACTGGGCATGGGCGCATTGCTGTCTGTCTCCAGAGGCAGTCGTCAACCTGCTAAATTAATTACCCTTAATTATCAGGCAGGTGATAAAAACACGAAACCCATCGTGTTAATTGGCAAAGGCTTAACCTTTGATGCGGGGGGTATCTCTTTAAAACCTGCCGCTGGCATGGATGAAATGAAATACGATATGTGCGGTGGCGCAACCGTGTTAGGCACATTACTCGCTGCTGCAAAAATGGCTTTACCCCTGAATATTATTGGCATTATCCCCGCATCAGAAAACTTACCTGATGGCGAAGCTAACCGCCCTGGCGATATTGTTACCAGCATGGCTGGCAAAACAATTGAAATCCTCAATACCGATGCAGAAGGTCGCTTACTCTTATGCGATGCGTTAACGTATGCAGAACGCTTCCAACCAGAGGTCGTGATTGACATGGCCACCTTAACTGGCGCGTGTTTAGTGGCATTAGGTCGTATTCCTAGTGGTTTGTTAGGTAACGACGATGAACTGTGTAACGAGTTATTAGCTGCGGGCAACACCGCTAATGACAGTCTTTGGCGCTTACCTTTATGGGAAGAATACCAAGAGTTATTAAAATCAAATTTTGCTGATTTGGCCAACATAGGCGGACGCGACGCAGGCACTATTACCGCCGCGTGTTTCTTAGCGCGTTTTGCCGAAAACTTCCGTTGGGCGCATTTAGATATTGCTGGCACAGCTTGGCGCAGTGGCATCGCAAAAGGGGCAACGGGGCGTCCTGTTCCCTTGCTCGCGCACTACCTTATCCAGCGTGCCGCAGCATCTATCTAAATGCCAGCGATAACTTTTTATCTAGTCAATTCAACATCGGAACGAGAACGCTATCAGTTTGCCTGCAAATTAATAGAAAAATCGTTTCGACATGACATTTTTTGTTATGTGCTGACGGACTCAGCTGCACAAAGCCAACTGCTTGATGATTTATTATGGACGTTTCGCTCAACCAGCTTTATTCCTCATCAACGCTATGAAGATAAAAAGCCTGAATTTGAGCGTCTTGTTCTTATTGGCTCAAACACCGCGCCTACGTCTTGGCACACCAACATCATAAATTTATCCAGTCAGTGTCCAGAAAATTTTTTAACGTGTAAACGCCTGTTTGAAATCATCGATAACGATCCTGCCACAAAAGATTCTGGGCGGCAGCGTTATAACCAGTATAAAACAGCCGGCGTTACACCAAGCACACATACCATAGCTTAAGCCAAGCAGCTTCATTCATTATTGTCATTCACTCAACTAGCATACATTTATGGAAAAAACTTACCTCCCTCATGAAATTGAGCAACGTTGGTATCACACCTGGGAAGAAAAAGGCTACTTTTCAGCCAATAAAGACGCAGAAACATCCTATTGCATCATGATTCCTCCACCTAATGTGACGGGGAGCTTGCACATGGGGCATGCCTTCCAAGATACCATCATGGATGCCTTAATTCGTTATCACCGCATGAAAGGCGAAAGCACACATTGGCAAGCAGGCACTGATCATGCGGGCATTGCCACGCAAATGGTGGTGGAACGCCTATGCAATGCTGAAGGTAAAACACGTCACGACTACGGTCGCGAACAATTTATCGAAAAAATTTGGCAATGGAAAGAAACCTCGGGCGGCACGATTACCCAACAATTGCGGCGCATGGGTGCCTCCTTAGATTGGACGCGCGAACGCTTCACTATGGACGAAGGCATGTCCGATGCAGTGCAAGAAGTGTTTATTCAACTATATCAAGAAGGCTTGATTTATCGCGGTAAACGCTTAGTCAATTGGGATCCAGTTTTACACACAGCTGTATCAGATTTAGAAGTGCTGTCTGAAGAAGAAAACGGCTCAATGTGGCATATACGGTATCCCTTGTCCAATGGCAGTGGCGCGCTAATCGTTGCAACAACCCGTCCTGAAACCTTGCTGGGTGATGCCGCGATTGCTATTCATCCCAATGATGAACGCTACCGTCATTTATTGGGTGAATTTGTTGAATTACCCTTAACAGGACGCTTAATTCCAATTATTGCTGATGACTATGTCGATCCAGAATTTGGTACCGGCTGCGTCAAAATCACACCAGCCCATGATTTTAATGACTACGAAGTATGGACACGCCATCGCCATACCTCACCACTACAAGCCTTACCCAACGGCGGCTTACTTAATATTTTAACCTTCGATGCAAAAATTATTGCCGACCCATTAATCCCCGAAAAATACCAGCACTTAGATCGTTTTGCCGCCCGTAAACTACTTGTGGCTGACCTTGATGCCCTAGGTTTACTGGCAAAAGTTGTTGATCATAAACTCATGGTGCCACGCGGTGATCGGTCAGGTGCAGTCATTGAGCCATTTTTAACCGACCAATGGTATGTAAGCATTGCACCGTTAGCCGCTCCTGCCATTGCTGCTGTTGAAAATGGCGATATTAAATTTGTTCCTGATAACTGGAAAAACACGTACTTTGAGTGGATGCGTAATATTCAAGATTGGTGTATTTCACGGCAAATATGGTGGGGACACCGTATTCCTGCTTGGTACGATGAACTAGGCAATATTTATGTGGGGCGTGATGAAGCAACGATACGTCTGCACCATGGTTTGTCAGACAGCCTCGTGCTTCGGCAAGATGAAGATGTATTAGATACGTGGTTTTCCTCAGGTCTCTGGCCTTTTTCTACCCTAGGTTGGCCCGAACAAACGCCTGAACTCACTAAGCATTATCCCACCAGCGTGCTCGTCACTGGCTTTGATATTATTTTCTTTTGGGTTGCCCGAATGATTATGATGGGCATTAAATTTCAAGGCGAAGTTCCTTTTAAAGAAGTCTATATTCATGGTTTAGTGCGCGATGCTGAAGGACAAAAAATGTCTAAATCAAAAGGCAATATTCTTGATCCTTTAGATATTATCGATGGTATAGACCTTGAAACCTTAGTCACTAAACGTACCTCTGGGATGATGCAACCGCATTTAGCTGAAAAAATTGCTGCGGCCACGCGTAAAGAATTCCCTAATGGCATCCAATCGCATGGAACGGACGCATTACGCTTTACCTTTGCATCCTTAGCCTCCACAGGACGTGACATCCGTTTTGATATGACCCGCACCGAAGGCTATCGTAACTTTTGCAATAAATTATGGAATGCCGCGCGTTTTGTCTTAATGAATACCGAAGAGTTTGATTGCGGTCTCGCTGAAAGCAAGCTGCTCAATCTATTTGTTGCCGACACCTCTCCAGACGCAATCCTGTGTCCTTACAGTCAAGCAGATCGTTGGATTATCGCTCGCTTACATCAAGTCATTCTCACCACCACCAAAGCCATTGATAATTATCGTTTTGATCTTGCTGCACAGGCAATTTATGATTTCACTTGGAATGAATATTGTGATTGGTATTTAGAATTAGCCAAAATCACCTTGCAAGCAGATGACTTAAGCGTACAACAGGCAACCCGAAAAACTTTGTTGCTCGTGTTAGAAACACTCTTACGTTTAGCCCATCCTATCATGCCGTTTATTACCGAAGAGATTTGGCAGCGCGTGGCACCGTTAGTGGGTATTACCCGCCCTACCATCATGTTAGAAGCTTATCCTGATGCGGATGAACGTGCCCACAATCAAGAAGCTATCAATGACATTAATTGGCTAATGCTGGTGATTTTAGGTATTCGACGAATCCGTGGCGAAATGAATATTGCCCCTGGAAAACCCTTGAGCGTACTGTTGCAACAAGGCTCACCCAGTGATCGTCAAGCCGTGCAAAATAATCTAACTGCACTGCTTAAACTAGGTAGACTAGCGTCGCTTGATTGGCTGGATGACAAGGCCATCGCACCTGAAGCGGCCATTGCTTTAGTGGGGGATCTGCGCATTTTGATCCCCATGGCTGGATTAATCGATAAAACCGCCGAATTAACTCGCCTCACTAAAGAAATCGACAAGTTAACAAAAGACTTGCCACGCATTGAAGGCAAGTTAACAAATCCTGCGTTTGTTGAAAAAGCCCCTGCTGAAATCCTTGAAAAAGAACAACAGCGCCTCAATGAGTTGCGTTCAACACTGGTTAATCTTGAACAACAACGCGCTAAAATTGCGGCGTTGTAGCCGTTCATAATGCGATGGCAGACAGCTTACTTTGGTTACAACAAGCTTGGCGAACCAAATTAAACAGGGCAACTCTGCGCTTACGCACGCTCAGTGCAATGGTCATTAACCCATGGCGTTAGGCGTTCAGAGTTGCGCTTCCTTCCTAAAAAATCATGACAAATCAACTGACTTTGCTAGACATAGTGCTGATTTGTTCTATAGTTTTATTATCTCTTTGGACTTATTTTTTTTATGGCACTGGCAGCTTCAGACTTTCATATTAGTGGCTTAATAAAACTCCTTATTCAAGATGGTCTACTGACTGATTCTGATGCCCGCGTGTATGCAAAAGAAGCTCATCAGCACGCTATTTCTTTATTAGGCTACCTTATCCAAAATAAAATCTTAGATGCCAGGCTCGTTGCCTTAAGAGCGTCTACCGAATTTGGCTGTCCCTTTTTTGATTTAGACGCCATGGATATGAGCAGTCTACCTTTAGACCTAATCAATGAAAAATTAATTCGTAAACACCAAGTCTTACCATTATTTTCTCGCGGTAAAACATTGTTTATCGCCATGGCAGACCCCACCAATAACCATGCCCTAGAAGAAATTAAATTTCAAAGCTTGTTACGCCCAGAAATTATTCTGGTTGAAGAAAACAAATTACAACTTGCCATTCATGCTGCACTGGAGTCCGCAGAATCACGAATGGATGACTTACTAGAATCCGATCTCGATAACCTAAGCATTGCTGATGATGGCGATGGTAGCGCAGATAGCACCAACGACGCAGAAGAAGTCCCGATTGTGCGTTTTGTAAATAAAGTCTTACTTGAAGCGATTAAAAAAGGCGTCTCAGATATTCATTTCGAGCCCTATGAAAAACTCTTTCGCATTCGTTATCGCAGCGATGGCTTGTTAAATTCAATCGCCACGCCTCCCATTACCATGGCAACACGAATTATTTCTCGCGTTAAAGTCATGGCAAGAATGGATATTGCTGAACGTCGCGTCCCTCAAGATGGGCGCATAAAAATGGTCATATCTAAAAACCGCACCATTGATTTTCGTGTGAATACCTGTCCAACCCTGTTTGGTGAAAAACTTGTCTTACGTATTTTAGACCCCTCCACCGCTCAACTTAGCATTGAACGACTTGGACTTGAGCCACAACAGCAACAGCTATTTATGGACACTATTCATAAGCCTTATGGTCTTATTTTAGTTACTGGGCCTACAGGTAGTGGTAAAACCGTTACCCTCTACGCGGCGCTCAATATTCTCAATACCATGAATCGCAATATTTCTACCGCTGAAGATCCGGTTGAAATTACCGTTGAAGGGATTAATCAAGTAAATATTAATACCAAATCAGGGATGACCTTTGCCAGTGCGTTACGCGCATTCTTACGCCAAGATCCTGACATCATCATGGTAGGCGAAATTCGTGATTTAGAAACGGCCGATATTGCGGTAAAAGCGGCACAAACAGGGCATTTAGTGCTGTCAACTTTGCACACCAACGATGCACCACAAACCCTTAATCGCTTAGTACAAATGGGGATTGCCCCATTCAATATTGCCTCAGCAGTTAATTTAATTATCGCGCAACGCTTAGCACGCCGCTTATGTGAATCCTGTAAAGTGCCGGCTCACTATCCAGAATCGGTCATGCTTAGTGCTGGCTTTCATATAGCTGAACTAACCAGTCTCACGCTTTATACACACTCTGAAAAAGGCTGTGATGTATGTAATCTGGGCTACAAAGGCCGCGTCGGTATCTATCAAATGCTCAGTTTAAGCGAGGCTATGCGCAACTTAGTGATGGAAGGTGGCAATGCCTTGCAAATATCAGCCCTTGCGAAAGCTGAAGGTATCAATGACTTACGCACTTCTGGTCTCAATAAAGTTAGATTGGGTGTCACTACATTGGAAGAAATTGACCGCGTTACTAAAGAATAATCTGCATTAACTTAGGAATTAATCACATGGCGGTACTCACTGATCAAATAGATTTTATCTGGGAAGGACTCGATAAAAGTAAAGTAAGAATAAAAGGAGAAATTTCTGCACGGAGTGAATTGATCGCTAAAGTTGAATTAACTCGTCAAGGCTATCGCGTAATTAAAATTCGTAAAAAAACGAAAGCTTTGTTCAGTGCGAATCAAAAGCCTATTACTCCTGCTGATATTGCATTGTTTGCCAGACAATTAGCCACCATGATGTCTTCTGGCATTACGATTGTCCAAGCCTTAGATATTATTAGTAAGGGGCATGAAAATCTCAGTGTGCAACTACTGCTGTCTAAAATAAAAGTAGATGTTGAGTCTGGAGACAGCTTAAATGCTGCCCTTAAACGCCATCCTAAATATTTTGATGCGTTATTTTGTAATCTTGTTGAATCAGGTGAGCAAGCGGGTGTGTTAGAAAGTTTGTTAGCTAAAATTGCTGTGTACAAAGAAAAAACCGAATCCATGAAGAAAAAGATAAAAAAAGCCTTAACGTACCCTATTTCTGTAATGATGGTGGCGGTTGTCGTCACCGCAATTTTATTACTGTTTGTGGTCCCCGTTTTTGAAGACATGTTTAAAGGCTTTGGTGCTGATTTACCAGCCTTCACCCGAATGGTGGTTGATTTATCTAAATGGCTGCAAGCGTGGTGGTGGTCAGTGCTTAGCTTAGCGGTGATTGGCTGCTATGTGTTTATTTATTTTAATAAAAACTCAAGTGCCTTCAATTATTTTCTGAATCGCTTATTATTAAGCCTGCCCATTATCGGTGTCATTATCAAAAAATCATCTATTGCACGTTTTGCTAGAACCTTAGCCACTATGTCTACTGCTGGCGTGCCATTAGTTGAAGCCTTAGAGTCTGTGTCGGGCGCCTGTGGCAATATTATTTATGCAGAAACCGTGTTAAAAATGCGTGAAGAAGTGGCCAATGGACAACGTTTACAATACGCCATGCAGCAATCCAGCTTATGGCCTAACATGGTTCAACAAATGGTTGCCATCGGTGAAGAATCAGGTTCTATCGATGCCATGCTGAGTAAAGTTGCTGATTTTTATGAAGAAGAGGTGGATAACTTAGTTGATAACTTAAGCAGCCTAATGGAACCCATGATTATGACAATTCTTGGTATTGTTGTGGGCGGATTAATTATGGCAATGTATTTACCCATCTTTAAAATGGGTGCCGCTGTTGGCTAAATAGCGCCATTCTTTTATTCACCTTTGCCCCTTATTACCCCATAATGTTTACTGAATCTATATTTTCAGCGTGGCCACTGCTCTGTCATGAGCCCAGCTATTTTATTGCCTTAATTGGTATTATTGGCTTAATGATTGGCAGCTTTCTTAATGTGGTCATTTATCGCTTACCTCTGATGATGGCGCACGCCTGGCGCAAAGACTGCCTGGCGTATCTAAATCAAGCCCCCGATCCAAGCTCCAAGCAAGACCGCTTCAACTTAGCCTTACCTTTATCGCATTGCCCACACTGTCAACACGCCATAGCGTGGCATCATAATATTCCTGTGATTAGCTACCTTTTGTTAAAAGGTCACTGTGCCTATTGCACACACGCTATTTCGCTGCGTTATTTAGGTGTTGAAGTGTTAACAGGGCTTTGCTCTATGCTGGTTGCTTACCAATTTGGCTGTTCAGCTCACACTGGTTTTATATTACTGTTTACTTGGATACTCATCAGTTTAATCTTTATTGACATAGATCAGCAATTATTACCAGACGCCATTACTTTAACTTTATTATGGTTAGGACTGACGCTCAGTGCGTCGTCTCTGTTAATAAACCCAACAGACAGTATTTTAGGTGCGGTGTTTGGCTATTTAGTTTTGTGGCTAGTGTTTAAACTATTTAAACTCTGCACCGGTAAAGAAGGCATGGGCTATGGGGATTTTAAATTACTTGCAGCCTTAGGGGCTTGGCTAGGTTGGCATAACTTACCCATGATTATTTTGCTTGCATCGCTATCAGGCTCTATTATCGGCTTAAGTTTTGTCGTGGCATCAAAACATAACTATTCTGAAGCCATTCCCTTTGGCCCTTATCTTGCCATTGCAGGTTGGGTTGCGATGCTTTGGGGGGACTCATTGCAAATTATGTATGCTCAGCTCACTGGACTCCCACTGTAAATGTTACGTATTGGACTCACTGGCGGCATTGGCTGCGGAAAAACAACCGTCGCGACCTATTTTGCGCAATTAGCTATCCCAATTATTGATGCCGATATTATTGCTAGAGAACTTGTTGAACCTAATCAGCCTGCCTTACAAGAAATTATCAACAGCTTTGGCGATACCTGCTTATCCTCTGATGGACAGCTAGATCGTACTAAATTACGGCAGTTAATTTTTGCTAACTCAACCGCAAAAGAATGCCTTGAAGCCATCATGCATCCTAAAATTTATCACGCTATTCATGCTAAAATAGAACAATTAAATGCGGATAATACTTCTGATTATTGTATTATTTGTCTGCCCTTGCTGTTTGAAACAAATACGCTGGCTAGCTCACTCATTGATCGGGTATTAGTGGTTGATTGCAGCATAGACGAGCAAATTAGCCGAGTTAAAAAACGTGATAATATTACTGAAGATACGCTTGACAAAATTATCGCTAGCCAAGTTTCCAGAGACTTCAGGCGCCATGCTGCCGATGATTTAATTAACAACACCCAGACCAGTAGCTCACTTAAATTACAAGTGCAAAGCTTACACACTTTATACACCTCACTTAGCACAGCAAGGATTTAACGTATTTGTGAACACCATTATCTATGAATTTCCACTTAACGAACGTATCCGAGTTTTCATACGGTTGGAAAAACTTTTTCAACAATTTAGCCATTTTTCAACCGCTAACACGGTTAATGATAAACGTGCGGCTATTCATGTTCTACTTGAAATCATGTCTATTTTTAGACGCAATGATTTAAAATCAGAAATATTAAAAGAACTTGATCGTAATGCTAAAGCACTTAATAAAATTGCACATAGCGACGGCGTAGATAACACTAAATTACAAAATATTCTGAAACAACTGAATGAAATCAGCAAAAAATTGTATGCCGTAACAGGTAAGTTAGGTATTAACATCATGGAAACGGATTTTTTTCAAAGCATTGCGCAACGCAGCTCAATACCTGGCGGCACCTGCTCTTTTGATTTACCTGAATTTCATTTTTGGTTAGAACAAGAAGAGTCTATACGCAGCAAAGACTTACAATGCTGGAGCGCACCTTTTCAAGATATTCGCACAGCGATTGATCTGATCTTAAGCTTTATTCGCAATAGTAATACCGCAACCAACGAAATAGCCTCAGCAGGTTTTTTTCAATTTGCACTTGATCACAGCCAACCGTATCAAATGATAAAAGTTAGCGTAGCTGCGTCAGTGCCTTGTTTTGCAGAAGTAAGCGGAGGAAAGCATCGCTGCACCATTCGTTTTATGGCACCGCCACTAGATGATAAAAGAGCCACACAAAGCCAAGATAATATTCCATTCTTACTGACTTGCTGCCTTTTTTAACTGTTTTTTTAAACACACCGGCTTGTCTAAGCCATGTAATCCGCACTAAAACGATGATAAACAATGCCATCCTTGGCATTGTTCTGTCATTAAATGGCTTAAGCTGATAACAATTCTTTTACTTTTGCCATAATGCCGACTGGATCAATACCTTGGTGTGGGAATTGTTCCCATAATCCACCACACCCTTCTTTATGTGTAGCAATATAACCAAATTTTGGTGTTAAACCACGCTCTAACAACCAAGAACCATAACGACTTCCTAAACCAGTTTTACGGTTAAAGGATTCAACCACTAAGACCATTGGTGATTGACCTACTTTTTGTAACATTTCTTCATCGATAGCACTTAAGGTTGGTTTATTGATTAAACCAATATGAATACCTTCTTGTTTCAATCTTTCTACCGCATCCAAGGCACGATATAAAGTATCGCCAAACGCAACAATATAACCATCTTTACCTTCACGAATAACTTCATCCTTACCAGGAACAAACGTGTAATCACCCGCAAAGAAATCTTGACCTTGCTCGTTTAAGATCATTGGCACTTTAGAGCGTGTAGAGAAAACAAAACGTAAACCTGGATCGTTAAAAATACGACTGACCACGGCTTTCATTTGATTTGGATCGGCAGGAAAATACAAGCCTGTTGCATAACCATCTGACAAACCATTGTCTGCAAACATATTGTTTAAACCAAAATGGCAGGTGTTATCCGCCATATCGTCAATCCCTGAATGTGAAAAATGACTTAATACATTAGAATTGTTCAAGCGCGCCATCGTAATTTCGGACATCAACATTTCTAAAAATGCACTAAACGTTCCAAAAATACCTTGCTTACCTGCTTCCATACCAAAACCTGCGGCAGCAGAAAAGTTACCACGCTCCATAATACCTGAAGAAATAAACACTTCTGGATAGGCTTTATGGATTTTATGTAAGCCACAGGAACCTTCTAAGTCAGAATCAATAACACGTACTTTTTCAACGCGTTCTGCTTCGCTCATGGTGCTCATAACATCAACCACTGCATCACCAAACACGTTACGATTGGCATCCCACACGGCGCTTGAGCCTAAAAATTGATAGTCATTTTTAGGGGCGACCACGGCATTTAAGAAATCAACTGCGGCAACGTGGCCACGCGCTTCAAGGTATTCCAAAGCTAATTTTACTGAAATAACATCATGACCATGCGTAGAACCTTCTAAGCCATTAATTCCTGGGCACATTGGGCGGTGATTGATAATAGCAACAGGTCCATCCATAGCAATGGCTTGACAGATACGTGCGTACAAACCATCAATATCTTCACCGTCTCCTTCTAAGACCGTTAAGCCATGACCTGCTAAGGTTTTCGCTGTTGAACAACCTTTTAAGTACTCTGAAGGATGTCCTGCGATAGTGACATTATTGTCGTCAATGATTAATTTAACATTCAAGCCCTGAGCAACAGCTAAACGCGCTGCTTCTGCATCATCACCTTCTTGCTGCGAACCGTCTGACCCCAAGCAAAACACTGTTTTACCTGGATTAGCCATGGCTACACCATTGACGTAAGGCCACATGTGTCCTAAACGACCTGAACTAAATTTTACCCCTGGCGTAAATCCTAATTCTGGATGACCTGGTAAATGTGAATGTGCCGCACGGTATTCAGTTAATTTTTCTGCGGGCATATCACCATTTAACACTGACATTAAATACTGCGTTGCAACACGGTGTCCTGCTTCATCAAAAAAAGTAGGTACAAATTTTTCTGAACCACGGAATAACGCATCCATAATCATTACTTCTGGAACCGTGTCATACGGTCCACCGGTATGCCCGCCCACGCCACGTGCTGCACCTGTTGAGGTAAAGAACACAATAGCATCACGGCATAATTGAATATTGGCTTGTAAACTAGCGCGTTGTTCGTCAGTTAACGTTGGTACACTAGGATCTAAACTAATACGTTGATAAGCGTTAAGATCAATTGGAAAATTAGACATAAGTCGTTTCTCTTTAGTTGAGGTTGAGGTTAAAAAAATTATTCTTATAAAGAATCGCTTATAAAAGCCACGAAAAAACGCCTGAACAAGGTAAAACGTGCTCGTTGCTTTCTTTAAAAATTCATCTCATGACATATATTACATCAATTTTAATACGTCAATTTTAACTTATACATTACACCTTGCTAATAGCAAGTGTGCAAGAAAATTATGGAAAGTTTGTATTTAATTTATAGTGCAACGTCCGCTGTACTGTTGGATACCCTAGCTATTACTAAGGCAAATATACACGCCAACACATACCACCAAGAGCAGAACTTTTACCGCCTTCCAACTGCCCCCCCAGCAAATGAACTAATTCATAAACAACGGTCACACCGATACCATGACCATGAATATTTTCATCGGCACGCATGCCCCTTTTTAAGATGTCATTAAATTTACCCACGGGAATGCCCGGCCCATCATCTTCGATGGTTAAGAGCACCGAGAAATTTCGCCGTGCTTTACGCGGCTTAAGACCCACACTTACTTTGACCCGACTGTCACACCATTTGCAGGCATTATCTAATAAATTGCCAACAATTTCATATAAGTCACCTTGTTCACAATAGAGCTGACAATTATCGGGCATGATCACCTCAAAGCTTAAGTGTTTATCCAGATAGACTTTGTTAAGCGACAGCATTACCTTGTTTACAATCACAGTTAAATCAATACTTTTTATAGCCTTTTGCTGCTCGCCTTTCGCTGCGGCACGATGTAATTGATATTCAACAATATCATTCATGCGAATAATTTGCTCAGTCATGGTCTCCGCATTAAAGTTTTCTAAACAACCTCGCAAAATAGCTAAAGGGGTTTTTAAGCTGTGCGCTAAATCAGCCAGATGATTACGATAGCGCTCTAAATGAGCACGTTCGATACTAATAAAAGCATTTAAATTTCCCACTAAGCTGCGCAATTCGCTTGGATAACGACCATCTAAGTGAGTTTTTTGCCCGTGCTCGATAGCCTCCAAGTCTTTCACGATACTACGCAATGGCGCTAAACTCCATCGCAATAATGCAAATTGTATCGCTATTAAAACAATACCAATACCTAGCAACCAAAGCCGTAAAGTATTTTGTAATTGTGCGACCTGATCGCCAACAAAATGAGCATCTTCTTTTACTGTTATGATAAAAGCTTGTGGCTGAACATTGGCATCGTGCTTAAACACTTTATAGTGCAATACATAACGTTTTTTTTGATCAATTAACATTAAAAACTGTTCTGGCACTAACTCTTGAGGCAAACTCACCTCCACGCCTAACGCTGATGGCGACTGCCATACCACGGTATTTGGCATCGTCACAATAAAAGCATACAAACCAGAGCCTGGGACTTCAAAGCGTGGATCGGGCAAATTATCAGGTAATGACACTTTATTATTTGTAAACTTTGCTACTGACAACAACGCATACACTTGAATTTGTAAACGTTCTTGTAACGCTTTTTCTGCACTATCCCGAAAGCCTTGCTCTAACACAAAAGCAACTAATGCAAAAAAAACAGCCAAGACTAATCCTTCTGCTATTAATAAGCGCAACCCTAAAGATTGAATAGAAACACTTTTCCAGGTGAAATAATGCATAATTTAATTAAACCATCATAAAATTTGTAAACCAATAAACGCGCTAAACAATAACGTGTAAGCGTTGCCGCTTTATTACTTTTCGTTCTGCCACTCGCTATGAAGACCATTTTATGTGAAAGTATTCATGTCGGAGAGACTTTTGCTGTGACAGTCGAGACTAAAGCCTCTCCCACTATACGTGTTATTGCGCCACGAAGTGTAATTAGCACCTCTCAACACCACTAACACTATAATTAAAAAAGGAATTAGCTATGCTTAAGAGCATTACCCACGACGCGTATTGTGTTATTTTTAAATAGGTCATCAATGAAAAAAAACATTGCTATTATTGGCGGCGGCCCATCTGGACTGATGGCTGCTGAAACCATTATGAATGCAGGTGATTTTACTGTAGATGTATTTGATGCCATGCCCACGATGGGAAGAAAATTTTTAATGGCTGGTAAAGGTGGTCTTAATATTACCCATACCGACCCTTTCACTACGTTTTTAACTCGCTATGGTGACAGCCAAGCACGCATCACGCCCTTTATTACCAATTTTTCCCCGACCGCTTTACGTGCTTGGGTTCATCAGCTTGGCATTGACACTTTTGTAGGTTCTTCGGGACGAATTTTTCCGCAAGAAATGAAAGCTGCGCCGTTGCTTCGTCAGTGGCTGCGTCGTATGCGTGAAGCAGGCATTCGCTTTCATCCTCGTCATCATTGGCATAGCGACACCTTAACTAGCTCTGAACTTATCTTTACCACCCCCCAAGGCACCTATACGCATCATGCAGATGCTGTCGTACTGGCTTTAGGCGGGGGGAGTTGGGCTAAATTGGGCGCAACGGGCGCGTGGGTAAGCCCTTTTCTTCAACATAAAATTCCTGTGCATGAATTAACACCCAGTAATTGTGGCTTTAATAGCCAGTGGTCAATGTATTTTCAAGACCATTTTGCTGGGCAAGCTGTTAAAAATTGTAGCCTTTCTTTATTTCCACGCGATCATGAGTTAAGTAAATTTCATTCAGGTGAATTTATGCTCACCCGTACCGGAGTTGAAGGAAGCTTAATCTACGCCTTATCACCTGCTCTTCGACACCAACTCAGCACCCACGGCATTGCGACTATTTATCTTGATTTGTTACCACATTTTGCGCTTGCCCACGTACAAAACAGAGTATCTGGCGCTCGTGGTAAATTATCCTTAGCCAATTTTCTCCGTAAACGCCTAGGACTGGAAGGCGTGAAGGCCGCGCTATTGCGCGAATGTGCTCCCCCCAACACCTTTTCAAAGGCAGATGATCTGGCTCTGGTAATTAAATCTTTACCTATTCAATTACTCAGTACACGGCCACTAGATGAAGCAATTAGCAGTGCAGGCGGCGTTTGCTTTTCAGGATTAACAGAGAATTTAATGCTCACCCAATTTCCAGGCGTGTTCTGTGCTGGTGAAATGCTAGACTGGGATGCGCCTACTGGTGGCTATTTATTAACCGCCTGCTTTGCTACAGGTCAGGCGGCAGGATTAGGGGTTGTATCTTGGTTAACGTAAACGGTACCATAAATAAACTAAAATCAAACCACACACGCATTTTACAAGGACAAGCATCACAATGAAAACGCCCAAAAGTATCGAGCCTTTAGTTGCCGATGGTCTCGTGGATAAAGTATTAAGACCGTTAAAAAGCGGTAAAGAAGCGTCAGTCTATGTTGTTGTCGCTAATGGTGAAATATGCTGCGCTAAAGTGTATAAAGACGCTAATCAACGAAGCTTTCATAATCAAACGCTTTACCAAGAAGGCCGTAAAGTACGTAATTCTCGCCAAGCACGAGCGATGAATAAAAACAGTAAATTTGGTCGCCAACAACAAGAAGATGTTTGGCAAAATGCTGAAGTTGATGCGTTATATCAATTAGCTGCAGCAGGGGTACGGGTACCAAAGCCATTTAATTTCATTAGTGGGGTGTTATTAATGGAATTAGTCTGTGATGCTGAGGGTAATGCTGCCCCTCGCTTAAATGATCTGCACTTTACTGAACAAGAAGCCTTGTTTTTTCATGAACAGCTGATAAAAGAAGTCGTTAAAATGTTATGTGCTGGCATCGTGCATGGTGATCTCTCTGAATACAATATTTTGGTCGACGCTCAAGGCCCAGTCATTATTGATTTACCCCAAGCAGTGAATGCAGCGGCTAATAATCATGCGGCACGAATGCTAGAACGTGATGTGGATAATTTGCGCCAATACTTTAGTCAATTTGCCCCTGCACTGTTAACTACGCACTACGGTAAGGAAATATGGAAGCTGTATGAAAGTGGTTTATTACACCCTGATACGCCTTTAACAGGTCAGTATCGCTTCACAGAAAAAACGGCCGATGTAAAAAGTGTACTTCGGGAAATTAGTGATGCCAAAAAAGAAGCCTTAGAACGCAAACATGCACCTCAGGAATAAGCATCGCAATTATGCAAAAAGCCTTTAAAATCCACCGCCCTTTTCAACCAGCAGGCGACCAACCGACAGCAATTCAACAGCTTGTTGCCGGCTTAAACAATGGTGCAGTGCATCAAACTTTATTGGGTGTTACTGGCTCTGGAAAAACCTTTACTATTGCAAATGTCATCGATCAGACCCAACGTCCCGCGATGATTATGGCACCCAATAAAACCTTAGCGGCGCAATTATACGGTGAAATGAAAGAATTCTTCCCTGACAACAGTGTCGAATATTTTGTATCTTATTATGATTACTATCAGCCAGAAGCCTATGTTCCCGCCTCAGATACGTTTATTGATAAAGACGCGTCGCTTAATGAACATATCGAACAGATGCGCTTATCGGCAACTAAAGCATTAATCGAACGCCCTGACACCATTGTAGTGGCAACAGTGTCGGCAATTTATGGCTTAGGCGAACCTAAATCTTATTTTGAAATGGTTTTGCATTTAGTCAAAGGTGACTTAATCGATCAACGCAGCATTTTACGCCGCTTAACGGAGATGCAATACACACGCAATGACTTAGAACTCAGACGCGCTACCTATCGAGTGCGTGGTGAAAGTATTGATATTTATCCTGCCGAGTCAGAACAAGAAGCCCTTAGAATTGAACTATTTGATAATGAAATAGAACGCTTATCGCTTTTTGATCCCTTAACAGGAGAAATAATTAAGCGCATTGCTCGCTATACTGTTTATCCAAAAAATCATTACGTCACGCCAAGAGAGCAATTGGTGACGGCTGTTGAGGCAATAAAAATTGAACTTCAAGCACGATTGATTGAATTATATGCAGCAAACAAATTAGTTGAAGCGCAACGTTTAGAACAACGTACCTTATTTGATATTGAGATGATATTAGAAATTGGCTATTGTTCTGGTATCGAAAATTACTCACGCCATTTATCAAACAGCACGCCAGGTGACCCGCCCCCAACCATGTTTGACTATTTACCTGACAATGCCCTGATCATCATTGATGAAAGTCATGTCACCCTACCGCAAATCGGTGCCATGTTTAAAGGTGACCGAGCCCGTAAAGAAACCTTAGTTAACTATGGCTTTCGCCTGCCTTCTGCGTTAGATAACCGCCCCTTAACTTTTGCAGAATTTGAACTAAAAGCCTCTCAACGCATTTATGTTTCTGCTACGCCAAGCGTGTATGAAAAAGCCCATTGCCCGACCTTTGTCGAGCAAGTTGTCCGCCCCACGGGCTTATTAGACCCATGTCTTGAAGTTCGCCCTGCCACCACACAAGTTGACGACTTACTATCAGAAATTAGCCTACGCGTTGAACAACATCAACGCGTCTTAGTCACTACGCTAACTAAGCGCATGTCTGAAGATTTAACCGAATATTTAAATGAACACGGCGTTAAAGTTCGCTATTTACATTCTGATATTGACACAGTAGAACGTGTTAAGATTATCCGTGATTTACGCCTAGGAAAATTTGATGTGTTAGTGGGGATTAATTTATTGCGCGAAGGCTTGGATATTCCTGAAGTCAGCCTTGTGGCTATTTTAGATGCAGATAAAGAAGGCTTTTTGCGCTCTACAGTGTCTTTAGTGCAAACCATTGGACGTGCAGCCCGAAACGTTCATGGTAAAGCTATTTTATATGCTGATCGTATGACGCGTTCCATGCAGCAAGCGATTGATGAAACAGAGCGCCGCCGCGAAAAGCAACATCAGTTTAATCTTGTACACGGCATTATCCCTGAAAGTATTTTAAAATCGATTACGGATATTCTTGAAGTCAGCATTCCTGGCGCAGGTAAGCAAGGCAATAAAAATCTCCATCACATTGCTGAAACCTCTATTAACTACACATCATTAACGCCCAAACAACAAGCTAAAAAACGCAAACAATTGGAAGATGCGATGTACGAACATGCAAAAAATCTTGAATTTGAAGCCGCTGCGCAAGTGCGTGACGTACTTAAACAACTTGATGCGCAATGACGTTAATTTACCTCCCCACAAGCAAATGTTGCAAATGTTGCCAATCAAAACAGCGCCCTGGATCTGTTTTTCTGCCTGGTGCAATAGCACTATGCCCCACAATCGCTTCTGTTGATAATTTAGGGTACTCTGCTAGCAACAGCCCAATTACCTTTGCTAAACAGTGATATTGCGGTTCGGTATAACACGTGTCATCGCTACCTTCTAACTCAATACCAATTGAAAAATCATTACAACGCTCCCGCCCTGCATACTGAGATAATCCGGCATGCCAAGCACGTTGATTAAACGGAACATACTGTTTGCATTGCCCCTCGCGGTTTATCAACAGATGCGCGGAGACCTTTAGGTGTGCAATCTCTTTAAAATAAGGATGTGCTGTGGAATCAAGTTGATTAGTAAATAATTGATCAATGTAGTTTGCTCCGAATTCATTGGGTGGCAAACTGATATTATGAATAACGATTAATGAAATATCCTCTAGTTCTGGTCGCTTGTCAGAATTTGGTGAGAAAATAAATTCAATTGATGTTAATAAATGATTTTCAATGTGCATTTGGACTATTATTTAAATTACTTTTATCATTTTAGTAGGTGTAAGCATGCATCCTGTTTTAGAAATTCTTTCGCAAGGTGAAGAAATTATTACTGGTCAAACCGTTGATACCAATTCTGCTTGGTTAGCCAATCAGTCAGTAGAATTAGGCTTTCATGTTAGTCGCCACACCGCTGTTGGCGATAATTTAGCCGATCTTATTAAGGTATTAACTGACATTTCTCAACGCGCGGCTTGCTGTATCTGTACTGGTGGCCTTGGCCCAACCTGTGATGATTTAACAGCAGAAGCCGTTGCCCTCGCCTTTGGCTTGCCATTACTTTTTGATGAAGAAGCTTTTAAGCACATTACGCATTTTTATTCATTACGTAATCGACGCATGCCAGAATCAAATCGTAAACAAGCCATGCTACCCACCACAAGTGAACGCTTAGATAATGAATGGGGGACTGCACCTGGCTTTGCTGTGCAAGTTAACCAATGCTGGTTTGTATTTTTACCTGGCGTTCCCGCTGAAATGCGAAATATTTTTTTAGCACACGTTAAAACTAAGTTGGAACATCGCTTTCCACTGCATGTAAAAACATTAGTCACTTTAAGAACCTTTGGCATTGGCGAATCTGAAATTCAACAGCGCCTTCACGCTATTCAATTACCCGATGACATACAATTGGGTTTTCGTGCCGCAGCCAACGAAGTGCAAGTCAAATTAGTCTTTCCTGCTAATTCTTTACCAGAATATATTCATGCGTATGTTGCACTTTATACTCAAGAATTAGCAGAATTTGTCTTTGCTATTGATGGCTTAGGTCAAGACACCGGAGATTTATTCGAAACTATTAATGCGCGTATGACCCAAAAAAATCTGTCCATTGCCGTTATTGAGACGCTTAGCCAAGGGTTAATTGCTAGTTTTTGTGGCCGTGGCGACTGGCTATTGGATGCACACTACCATCACTCAACAAAAAACCTGTGCACTAAACTTAATGTTTTTTTTCAAACAGATAATATTTGCTTGCTTGCTCAAGATCTTGCTTTAGCGTTTAAACCGCACACCGATGCTGAGATTATTTTAATCCAGCTTGTTATAGGTACACCTGAACAAAAAATTGATAAACATCAATTAATAGATGTGCATACTATGTTACTGGTAACAGGAAACTTTTATCACCATCATAAAGCGCTTGCGGGCGATTTCAAGCATAAACAACATCATGCAGCATGTCTGGCCTTAGATTGGTTACGTCGGCATATTTAATTAAACTAGTGGCTTATAAAAATCTTTATACCACTCAACAAAATGTCCTAAACCTTCTCTCAGTTGAGTGGCTGGTTTATAGTTAAATTCTTTCTGCAAATCGGTAACATCAGCATAGGTATCTGGTATATCACCTGGCTGCATTGGCAAAAAGTGTTTTATCGCTTCCTTGCCAATACAACGCTCCAACGTTTCAATAAATGTTAATAAACTCACGGGCGTATTATTGCCAATATTGTAGATTCGATAGGGTGCTTTACTTGTGCCAGGATCAGGTTGGTCGCCTGACCACTCTTGATTAGCCAGTGCAGGCTTATCTACAACTCTAATTACCCCTTCTATAATATCGTCGATATAGGTAAAGTCTCGGCGATGATTGCCATAATTAAACACATCAATCGGCTTACCTTCAATAATGTTTTTTGTAAACATAAATGCTGACATATCGGGTCGTCCCCATGGCCCATACACAGTGAAAAAACGCAGCCCTGTAGTTGGAAGTTGATATAAATGACTATAGGTATGCGCCATTAACTCATTGGCCTTTTTAGTTGCTGCATACAATGACACAGGATGATCAACATTATCGTGAATCGAAAAGGGCATTCGGGTATTTGCGCCATAAATAGAACTGGAAGAAGCGTACGCAAAATGCTCCACCTTATGATGCCTACAACCCTCTAAAATATTCATAAAGCCAACAATATTTGAATTTATGTACGTATCGGGATGCGTAATAGAGTAACGTACACCTGCTTGTGCAGCTAAGTGCATCACTTTACTTACACCTTGCTCTTGAAACAACTGTTGCACTTCTACTTGATTAACTATATCTAATTTTTTAAACGTAAATTTCGTGTAATCGAACAATCGATTTAGCCGTGCCTGTTTTAACTGCACATCGTAATAATCATTTAGATTATCAACGCCAATGACATCATCTCCTCTTTGTAGCAATCTTATACATAATGCTGACCCTATAAACCCTGCCGCACCTGTTACCAATATTTTCAAAATTTCCTCCACGTTGAAGTTAATCGCTTTTGTTGAATCAATTATTACAAATTCAGTATAAAGTGCAATGTATCATTATGAACGAAAACTTATAATTCATTGTAAAATAGCGTTGCTTTCAATTTTTTTTTAGACTCATTATACTAAATGACGCGAGTTACTTCATGATCCTGTTTTTACCTTTCAAATTGTCACCCACATTTGCATTATGCTCACCTTTTTATACTTAAGGATTTTTCTCCAATGAATTACAATAATGAATTTAATGATGCGGCTAAACAGCTGGTTTTGAAAGGTAAACTGATTGATAGCAAGGGTTGGGTACCTGCAACAAGTGGTAATTTTTCAATCCGATTAACAGATAATACCATCGCCATCACTGTCTCTGGTAAGCACAAGGGCAATTTAGTTACAGATGATATTATGCTAATTAATGCTAACGCAGAAAGCTTAGACGGGAAAAAACCTTCAGCAGAAACCTTATTGCATACATCAATTTATCAACGCTTTTCACAGGCTAGAGCTGTTTTACATCCTCACTCTTTAAATTCAGTAGTGCTCTCTAGAATTTATAACGATAAGATTGTCTTAAAAGATTACGAGTTACTTAAAGCTTTTAGCCATCTTACTTCTCATGAAAATGAATTGGTGATACCGATTTTTAACAATGATCAAAATATTCTGCGTTTAGCAGAATTAATTGATCTTTATTTTACACAGCATACTTGCTATGCCTATATCATTGCTGGTCATGGATTATATACTTGGGGGGAGACCCTTGACATTGCGTACCGACAACTTGAAGCACTAGACTTCTTATTTGCTTGTGAACTGCAACTTTCTGCACTTAAACGTTAATTATTTTTAACTACACACAAATTCTAATTTGCCATTATCTTTAGTTAATTATATTCACGTAAACCTTTGGGGCGCATATCAAATTACTTTTTTACTTTTACTTCAGGACACGTCATGAACATATCAGGGATTAATCATATCAATATAGTGGTAACACTGGACAAATTAACCGATGTTATCAATTTTTATGAACAAAATTTAGGCTTAAAACAAGGCCCGCGGGCAGTTTCTCGTCGTGCTGGAGCGTGGCTTTATTGTGAGTCAGGTCCAATTATTCATGTCTCAGTTGTTGAATCTCTCCCTTATACAGATAAAAATACACATTTTAACCACGTTGCCTTAACCTGTCATAATGTTGATAACTGCTTAACAACCTTAATCAAAAATAACATTCCTCATCGAATAGACTTTAGAGGCCCGCCTGAAATGACACAAGTATTTGTTCATGACCCTGCTGAAATCTCTATTGAACTTAATTTTTTAGGTGAAAAACCTACAATTTTATTGCCTAGTCAATAATAGTTTTCTTGCGTGCATTAGCTTATTATTTTGTTCTCACTCACACCCTTTTAAATGTCGTTTTAACATGTGTTAATTCGGCATTTTCCCCTTGTTTTCAGCCTTTAACTCCCATTTATTTACTACTGCAGTCGCCAAACTATTACCTAAAACATTGGTTGCACTTCGTCCCATATCTAAAAACTGATCTATTCCTAACAGCAACAAAACCCCTGCTTCTGGAATATTAAACGCGCTTAATGTTGCTGAAATGACTACTAATGAGGCTTTTGGCACGCCCGCTACGCCTTTACTTGTTACTAATAAGACCAACATCATTGCAATTTGCTGATCTACTCCCATTTCAATTCCATATACTTGTGCAATAAATAACACAGCAAAGGTCATGTACATCATACTTCCATCTAAATTAAACGAATAACCCAGTGGTAACACAAAACCAATAATCTTTTCCTGACAGCCAAATCGCTCTAACTGCTGAACCAATTTTGGATAGGCTGCTTCACTGCTTGCAGTGCCGAAGGCAACGATAATAGGTTCCCTAATTATTTTCACTAACCGCACCACCTGGTTTGGCTTTAACACAATTGCACCGAAAGCACACAAGATTATCCATAACACACTTAAGCCCAAATAAAATTCCCCCATAAAATAACTATAAGTTGTTATGACTCCTAATCCTTGTTGAGCAACAATGGTTGCTACCGCACAAAACACAGCAAGCGGTGCTAACTGCATTACATAAGCGGTAATTTTTAACATAATATGAACTAATGATTCCATTACACGTATTATTGGGCTTGCCATCTCTCCTAAATTTTTGCATGCAACACCAAAATAGAGTGAAAAAATAACAATTTGTATTATTTCGTTTTGCGCCATTGCATCAATGATACTTTTAGGAACACTGTGCGCTATAAAATTACGCAATGTAGGCACATGCTCAACTACATGATGTTTACTTTCTGTAGCAGGTATGTCCATTTGTAAAATTTGTCCTGGTTGAAAGTAATTGACTAATAACATTCCAATACCAAGACTAACAATTGATGCAGAAATAAACCAAAGCATTGCTTTGCCGCCAATTCGACCAACATTTTGCTCCTTATCCATCTTTCCAACGCCTGCAACCAGTGTTGCAAAGACTAAGGGAGCAATAATCATTTTAACTAATCGCATAAATACGTCACTTACACCTATTAGCCCTTCAATTAGCTGTTTTTGATTATTTTCAGTAACCCATTGCACATCCTTTTCCACAGCTAAATGTATTAACTCACCCACGCCAATACCTAGCAACAAAGCCATGCTTACTAATACAGTTTGGTTAAGTCTTATTTCATGATGATTTTCTTTAGTCGACATAGTGTCCTTTATATTTCTTCATACTTAGTGACGTTAGAAATCCATATTAATCATTTGCTACGTTACCTGTAATAGTATTTTGCTATATTTTTATTAATTTATTTTACGCATAAAAAAACCCTCGCTTGTAAACAAGCGAGGGTTTAATCATTTCCAGTTTATCTAATAAATTAGATGAAAGTAGGAATTAATGGAGCGTCAATAGTAATCAATTGACGTTTACCAGCCGCATCATAGAAGAATAATAAACCAGCAAAACGACTATCTGGATCATAAATCAAGTCAGCTAAACGGTATACTTCCCATGCAGCATCAGAAGCAGTTACTTGAACAGTTCTTGTTTGACCTGGAGCAAGTGGGCTGTTATCGCTAACAGTCAAACCTTCTTCAGCTAACAAGTCATCTGGATAACCAGTTTCATCAACAGCAACGTTTGAATCCATGAATCTAACACCAGCAGTGTTAAACTCACCTAAACGTACTGGTGAATCACCATTGTTAGTAATTGTTAAAGTCATTTGCATAGCACGACCAGGTACACGGTACGTAGCATCTTCAACTTTAACAGCTATTGATGTAGCAGGCATTTCAATAGATTTAATACCACGTAATAAACCAGCTTGCAATGGAGTAGTCACAGGAAATTGTGACTCAGTGTTGCTGAAAGACATAGCAACGATTGCTAATGTACCTACTGCAAAACCCATAGCAACTTTTTTGTCAGTACCACTAATCAATGAATCAGCTTTACCAGCTTCAACAGCGATTGAACGTGGAATGAACATTGGTTTACGCATCCAGTAACCTAACCAAGCTAAACCTAAAGCATACCAGAAGGCATGCCAGAAATAAGTGTTGCTTAAGTTATAGTTTTCTAAATCGATTGTTTCGCCAGTTAAGGTAGTGATTGGATCAACGAAGTCTTTCATAGAACCAGTAATAGTTACCCATTTACCTGGACCGATGATTGGACCACCACCTTTCACGTTTAACATGGTATGAACGTGCCAGTCACCTGGACGACGTGCTTTTAACAATACTTTGAAGTCATAAGTTTCGCCAAGTTCAAGAGAAATTGAACGTGGAACTAATTGACCACCAACCCAAGATCCAGCTCTGATGAAAACAGGACCTGGAATACCAATGTTTAAGAATGAAATTTCTGGTTTATCAACAGTTTCAGGCCAACCGCTGAACACGAAGAATTTACCTGAAATAGTCATTGTATCGTTAACAGCAACTTCTTCTTTTGACCAGTTTAAATCAAACCAGTGAATAGTACGCATACGCATGAATGCTGCTTGTGATTTTTCACCATGAGCAGATGCAGTTGGTGTGTACAACATTGAAGCTGACACAGCAGCTAGCAAAGCAACAAAGGATAATTTAGCAACTTTGTCTTTAATTAATTTCATATATCCTCCTCTATAATAGAGAATCTATAGTTTTATGAGTATCTAGTGGCTAATTAAAATAGCCACCAGTTTTAATTTTGTTTAACAATATACCTTATGCAGACTTAACAAATTCAGTCGAGTTGAACCAACGACCGAAGAAGTGCCACAAGAAGTAAATTAAGATACACACGAAACCAGAGAAGAACGCTGATACTGGAGCAACGTCTTTACCGAATGTTCTAAGTGTACCTTTTTCTACCATTCTGATGTACTCAGGAGTACCAGTTCTTACGTAATGGTAACCTTGTAAGTCAGCCAATGTCATCATCATGCCATTATATTCAACAGGCACGTGAAGTGGACCAACGATAGCCCAGTTACCTGGATAGAATACTAAACCGTATGCCAAGCCACCAAGTACAGCAGTTGCAGTCATACTTCCAGACAACATTAAGATAACATCTAATAAGATAGCGCCTGGCATTAAGTTAGATGGGAATACGAAATTTACTGGGAAATAAGTCCAACCCCAGAAATTTAAATATCTGTTTACCCACTCACCCAATAAAAGACCTAGGATACATAAAACAGCACCAAATGGTAAACGGTAACGCCACCACAACATAGCTTGAACAGCAGCTGGGAATGTAATAGAAACGATAGGAGCAACGGTTACCCATAGACGTCTATCTTTCCAGTCAGTCCAGAAATCCCAGTCACCACCAGTCAACATATAGTGAATATGGTAACCACCTAAAACAACAAAGAATAAAGTGAAACAAATTAGCCAATCGAACGTGCGTGAAACTTTTACTGCTTCAGCGCGTGAACGTACAGCTGATTGAGATGCGCTCATTAGCTTACCTCCTAAAAGGATTTAAATTATTTTTATATTACAATCAAAGTAAATCTTTGATCGTTAGTTAAACAAACTTAGCTTATGCCAAATCTTTTTTCAAAAGTTTTGAAATTGAAGCAACTTCAATGTTAACAACGCCCATAACACCTAATGCAGCCCATCCGAAGAATACGAAGCCGTAGTGTAAAGGAGCAACAAAAAGCTCTTCCATAAACCAGAATGTGTGACCCCACTCGTTCAAACCAACGTTTGGCAAAATCATAAATGGTCCAATTACAGATACCATATATTGTAATGACATACCTTGTTGATAAGCAGGTAATCTAGTTTTTGCATATAAGAAAGCAGAAAAACCAGTAATGATATAGATAGGATAGCTCAAATAGAATTCAATGATATGACTTGGAGTGAAGTCAGTATCACGAACGATTGTTTGATGCCAAGTACCATCTTGCTCAGTGAAGTAGCTAGCGCCGTAATAAATAGCGATTGCATACATTACCAACCAAACCCAATGAGTAAAGTGTCTTCTTAACTCTTCTCTTGGAGTAATTGACATTACTTTACGATCACGAGTTTTCCAAATATATCCCCACAGAATACCAGCAGTTGAAGCTTCTAGTACGAATTCGATATAAAGGAAGTTCATCCAATATGTTTCAAATTCTGGTGCAAATGAATCTAAACCTGCAGACCATCCGTAAACACCTTCGTACCAACGTACCCAGCCGTAAAACACTATATATAGTGATGCGCCTAGTAACATATTTCTAACATTCAACAGCGGTGCTTCCGCAGCATCAGTTTTAACCGATTCAGTTGTAGCTGCCATTTTAATCTCCTAAAAATTATAATTCTTAGCCTAAGCCAAGAGTCAATACTTTATAATCCATGTTCCGCTTGTCACTTTAATTAGTGAAAAGACACCAACTCAATTTGGTGAGATGCCAGTCTACCAGTTAGCATATTCATGTCAAGTCAAAAACATTTAGCCAATCGTTTAAATTCATATTAATTTCCACCTCCAAATACTGCTACCATGAAAACACTTAACTCTGTTAAAATTTTTCTACTTTTCAATAAAAACAACAATAAATAACACCATGAAAAACTTCTTACAACGTCATACAGTATTATCCTTGGTCATTGGTCTTGGCCTGCTTTTGCTTACTCAACAAAAAATTATCTTACCTCTTGTTTATGAAGTGGTTAAATCAGATGCCTTTTTAGTTGAAAGCAAAGACGAAGCCAGTCAATTACCGATTAGCAACCAAACTTCAGACGCTGCTTTCTTGCATTGCAACACTCACGTCAAAGAAAAATACAGCGACAAAGCTACGCTTGAATTTCCTGCTCATGCCTTAAACTCATGGACGCTTGGCAATTATCAATACATTATCAATGCAGAGATTACTGCTGTTAATAAAGAAAACAATAGCTCAAAAACCTTAAAATATGCTTGTAGAATTATTTATGATAAAGGTGATGATCAAACTGATATTAATAACTTTGACAGCTGGTCACTCGTTGGCATTTCTGGACTGAACGATCTTTAACTCATACTATTAATACGTTTGCTATGCCCATTCGCTCACTCAATTTCTTGATTTTTTGCTTCTTCATGGCGTTCCAAATTGACTCATTTGGCGACGCTACCCCCCCTATTTACGAAATTCAAACTAATCTGGGCACCATTACCGTTCTCCTTGATACTGAAAATGCCCCCATTACCTCAACAAATTTTTTCAATTATGTGAAAAAAGGCTTTTATACCAACACTCTTTTTCATCGCACAATTAAAAACTTTGTTATTCAAGGAGGGGGCTTTGACCGTATTTCTGGTCAACAAAAAACCACTGATCCTGCGATTATTAACGAAGCGAATAACGGTTTAAAAAATGTAGCTGGCAGCCTTGCCATGGCAAGGACTAACGATCCTAACTCCGCAACGTCACAGTTTTTTATTAATTTATCTACTAATTCGTTTCTTGATTATAAAGATGCACAATCGCCTGGTTATGCGGTGTTTGGTCATGTTATTGAGGGCTCAGCTATGATGAATAAAATTGGCAACCTTAGCACTTATAATGAGTTCCCTTTCACCACTTCAGCCCAACTGGTATACATAGAAAAAATATACACCTCAACTGTAGCTGACTCTGACGTATCCAAAACCAGAATTTTAATAAATGGTTTGGGTACCGTTACCAGCCTGCCTGCAGGCATTAATTGCGGCAAAAAATGCTATAGTGCCTTAGCAAAGAATAAAGGCAACCTTACATTAAAGGCGAACGCGAATGCTGGATATACTTTTAGTGGCTGGCAAGGTGATTGCCAAGGTGGAAATACAACCATTACATTGATACTATCTAACGGCAACCATAATTGCACCGCTACTTTTTTAAAAGACTTGGCTGAATTTTAACCCCTACATTATTTAACATCTGCCATGAAAACCTACGCTACTGGTTTTTCTTTAATTGAATTAATGATTACCGTTGCAATCATTGGAGTATTAACGGGGATTGCTTATCCAAATTACCAAAAAAGCATCCTGTCTTCAAAAAGAGCCGACGCCAAAAGCGCGCTTCTTGAATTGGCTAATTTTTTAGAAAGAAATGCCAGCGAAGGTGGTTGCTACACAAATCCTGGCGCAGACGCACTCTGCAACACAGATGATGACACCAACCCAAACCTGCCTTTTACAGCAGCACCCAAGCAAGGCACTGCCAACTACACACTCAGCTTAGCAGTCATTTCCAGCGATGCCTTTACCTTAAATGCTCGTCCAGTTACTGGTTCGGCCCAAGAAAAAGATGACTGCGGCACCTTAACACTTAGCAACACCGGCATAAAAGGAATAATCAATCCATACCTAGCAAACATCACTGTCGATAAATGCTGGTAACTAACCCGCACTGATTATTGCAACAAAATGGCTAGACTAATAATGACCGAGCTGATCACCACCATCCACCCTGTGAGAGCTTGACTTTTCTCAACTTGCCGCCTTAATAAGGCCAATTCTTCGTTTTGTCTTTTGGTATTCTGTTGTGCTTGCGCCGCACTTTCTAACGCCTTATAAATTAACTGTGGCATTTCAGGAAAATGTTCTACCAGTTCAGGGAACTGTTTAATAAAGTTGGTTAATTTAGCCTTAGGCCCCATCCTTTCATGAAACCACTTTTCAAGGAAAGGCTTAGCTGTTTGCCAAAGATCTAGCTCTGGATAAAGCTGCCTTCCCAAGCCCTCAATATTAAGTAAGGTCTTTTGCAATAACACAAGCTGTGGCTGAACATGCATATCAAACCGTCGCGCAGTTTGAAACAAACGCAATAATAACTGACCAAAAGATATATCTTTTAACGGCTTCTCAAAAATCGGCTCACAGACGCTGCGTATTGCACTTTCAAATTCTTCAATACGCGTGGAGCTTGACACCCAACCTGACTCAACGTGCATTTGGGCAACTTTTCGATAATCTCTATTAAAAAAGGCAAGGAAATTTTCAGCCAAATAATGTTGATCTGACGACGACAAACTACCGACAATACCAAAATCAATTGCAATATATTTAGCAGGTATCTCAACAAAAATATTGCCTGGATGCATATCTGCATGAAAGAAATTATCTCTAAACACCTGCGTAAAAAATATCTCCACGCCACGCTCAGCTAACAATTTAAAGTCTGCATGTTGTTTTTTTAACGTTTCAATATCTCCAACAGGCACGCCATAGACCCGCTCCATCACCATTACTTTTCGGCGCGTCAAAGCCCAATGCACTTCTGGGATATAAATAATGTCAGAACCTTCAAAATTACGACGAATTTTAGCTGCGTTTGCAGCCTCTCGGATTAAATCTAACTCATCGAGAGTAGTTCTTTCAAATTCTGCAACGACTTCTCGTGGATGTAATCGTCTAGCATCTGACCAAAACCTCTCCGCCATTCGTGCAAGCTCGTAGATTAATCCCATATCAGAGTGAATACGATCTTCGATATCAGGTCGAAGTACTTTTACGACCACTTTCTCGCCAGTATGCAAAGTGGCCGCATGAACTTGAGCTACCGAAGCTGAAGCCATAGGTTCAGGATCAAATTCTGCAAAAGCTTCAGCGATAGACATGCCTAATTCTTGCTCGATAACTTGACGTGCCACCTCACTACTAAAAGGTGGTACTTGATCTTGCAATTTTACTAACTCATCGGCAATATCATCAGGTAATAAATCACGCCGCGTCGACAATGCTTGACCAAATTTAACATACACTGGCCCCAGCTTCTCAAGGGTTTTTCTTATTCTGACGGCACGAGAATCAACTTTTGCACTTAACCAGTAATAAGGTGACAAATACGCTAAAAATCGAATGGGACGAAATAAATGTGTATTGAGAACAATTTCGTCAAGACCATGTGTTACTAAAATCCAATTGATATGAATTAAGCGAATAAACAATTTAGGTCGGATCACAATTTTCCTTTAAGGTATTAGCTTGTAAATAGAGCTTAGCCTCTATGTGATGACACTTAGTTTCTAATTGTTTTAGGTCATCGTTAATTACAAGTAGCTTTTTTTTGAAACCACTTACTTCCTGTGTTGACGGTGAATCACGCAATTCTTCTTGCAAAAATTCGGTGATATTAAGCTTGAAAGTTTCTATAGACTCATTGGACCATTGCCGGCCATGCTCAACTAATGAGCTTAATGAATTAATATGAACATGTTGATTAAACACCTTTTTAACACCTGCACCACATTGCATTGTCTTCAAGAAATGCTTAGCCAATACTTCATCTCCCGATACCTTAATGTGTTCTGATGAAGACATAATATTCTCTTCATAAGTAGTTAACGCAAGCAATGTTCCAAAGACATGGGCATCAACAGCGTGATCACCAAGCTCTTCTAAGATGATGGTTGTTGGGGTAATTTTAAAATAATAGGTAAAACCAAAAGGCTGCATTGTTAGCGCGACGACTTTACCAATATATAAGGGCACAAAAGCTTGGTGCTTATTAGTGACCAACATCAAGGAATCGAGCGTTGCTTGCAGCATGCGTCTAAGCAAGTGCTTACTCAACATATTAAATTTTATAGCCTTTATGAACAGCAACAATACCTTGAGTTAAATTATAAAACTCGCATAATTCAAAGCCTGCTTGCTCCATCATAGTTTTTAACTCGCTTTGTTTTGGGTGCATACGAATTGATTCTGCCAAATAACGATAACTCTCTTCATCTTTAGCTACAAATTTTCCAATTTTAGGCAGTATATTAAAAGAATAAAAGTTATAAACTTTTTCTGTTAAGCCATCAATTGGATGAGAGAATTCTAAAATAATGAGACGACCACCCGGCTTTAACACTCGATACATTGACTGTAATGCCGCCTCTTTATTCGTTACATTTCTCAAGCCAAAAGCAATACAAACACAATCAAAGGTACTGTCAGCAAATGGCAAACATTCTGCATTGACTTGAGCAAAATTAACTCGATTTGATAAACCTTTGTCAATTAAGCGATCTCTTCCTGTTCGTAACATCTCTGAGTTAATATCCGCCAATACAACCTGACCACTTAGCCCTACTTTTTGCTCAAAAAGTAAGGTTAAATCTCCTGTCCCTCCTGCCAAATCTAGCACGCACTGCCCCATCCTGACTTGACTAAGTTGGACGGCAACACGCTTCCAAATTCGGTGAATGCCTAAGGACATTAAGTCATTCATTAAATCATATTGACCTGCTACAGAATCAAAAACGCCCCTCACTAATTTTACTTTTTCATTAACAGGAACTTCTTTAAATCCAAAATGGGTGGTTGTTTTTGTCATGTGGGTACCGTTTTGTAAAACTTTAATTAGTGGGGAATGTTTATTGGCGTGATAAAAATATCAATAACTTAGCTTACTTACTTATCTACGCAAGCATGAATTAGACTTAAATAGGGGGTGCACCTTCACGCCGTTTTTCCGTTATAAAATATAACGACTTAAATCTTCGTTCTCAACAAACTCGGCCAATTGTTGATTAACATATTCGGCATCAATGACAACGTCTTTTATTTGTAAATCACTTGCGTTATAGGAAATATCTTCTAACAAACGCTCTAATATCGTATGCAATCGTCTAGCACCAATATTCTCAGTACTCTCATTTACCTGCCAGCCTAACTCAGCAATACGCTGAATTCCATCTGCAGCAAAACTTAACGACACCCCTTCGGTCGCTAGCAAAGCAATATATTGCTCAGTTAAAGACGCATTAGGTTCGGTAAGAATTCTAACGAAATCGTCGGCAGTTAATGCGCTCAACTCAACTCTAATAGGAAATCGTCCTTGCAGTTCTGGAATTAAATCAGATGGCTTTGCTACATGAAAAGCACCCGAAGCAATAAATAAAATATGATCTGTTTTGATCATGCCATATTTTGTGCTTACCGTGCTGCCTTCAACTAAGGGCAATAAATCTCGCTGCACGCCTTCACGAGATACCTCACCACCCCCTCCACCTAATTCTGAACGTTTACAAATTTTGTCGATTTCATCTAAGAAAACAATGCCATTTTGTTCCACTGCCTCAACGGCACGTAGCTTAATTTCTTCATCATTAACCAGTTTAGCCGCCTCCTCTTCTTGCAGAACTTTCATGGCTTTAGCCACTTTCATCTTGCGCGATTTAGTACGGTCAGAACCTAAATTTTGAAACATTCCCTGCAATTGATTCGTCATTTCTTCCATCCCTGGAGGAGACATGATTTCAATACCTACTGGCGCAACATGCACATCGACATCAATTTCTTTGTCATCTAGCTCACCTTCGCGTAATTTTTTTCGCATTTTTTGGCGTGTAGATTGTTCAGAGGTAGACAATGATCCTGATCCTGACAAAGGCAACGGCAATAAGATATCTAAGACACGCTCTTCAGCGGCATCATAAGCACTGTCTTGGACTTTATCGATTTCAATTTTGCGCATCATTTTAACTGCTGTATCAACTAGATCACGAACAATTGATTCAACATCACGTCCAACATAACCCACCTCAGTAAATTTTGTTGCTTCAATTTTAATAAATGGAGCATTAGCTAACCGCGCTAAGCGTCTTGCAATTTCTGTTTTGCCTACCCCAGTAGGCCCAATCATTAAAATATTTTTTGGCGTAATTTCTTCACGTAATTTCACGTCAACATGTTGCCTACGCCATCTATTTCTAAGTGCAATGGCAACGGAGCGTTTTGCACTTGCTTGTCCAATAATATGCTTATCTAATTCACTAACAATTTCTTTTGGGGTCATTTGTGACATACGTTAATTCTTATTCTATGAGTGTAAGTTCAGTGTCTAGTTCTTCGATACGCAAATTATGATTGGTATAAATACAAATATCAGCCGCAATATTTAGCGATCTTTCTACAATTTCTCGTGCTGAAAGCTCTGTATTTTCAAGCAATGCTCGTGCTGCTGCCTGAGCAAATGCTCCACCTGACCCTATTGCCATAAGATCATATTCTGGCTCAATCACATCACCTGTTCCAGACAAAATCAACGATGTTTTTGCATCTGCAATAACCAATAACGCTTCTAATTTTCTTAGTGCGCGATCTGTTCGCCAATCTTTTGCCATTTCAACAGCTGCTCTGGTTAAATTACCACGATGCTTTTCAAGCTTTCCCTCAAAATGCTCAAATAAAGTGAATGCATCTGCGGTTGCGCCTGCAAACCCAGCAATCACCTTATCATGATAAAGTCGCCTAACTTTACGTGCATTACCTTTCATTACGGTGTTACCTAATGTTACTTGGCCATCACCACCAATAACTACTTTATTTCCGCGACGAACAGAAAGTATGGTTGTTCCTCTAAACACATCAAATTCCTAAAAACTTTAATTAAACAGACGACAATTTTACATGGTATGAATTTAAATGTGCGAATAAATGTAACTTAAAATAGCTTTCTTGCTCTAGTAAGCATAAATTACGCGCAACCACTATCGCTATTAACGACTATAAATGCTACTACGGTTAAAGACTTAAAAACTGCGCCTCTGTTATTTACATCAACCATTTATTTTTATGAGACTTAACCCCACGCTTAACAAATTTTTTAACAACGATGATTTTTTTCTTAATGCCTGTACTTTTGAGGCCTCACTAAGTGTTGCTGCGTTTCTTTTAGGTTGGCTAACAACAACACCGCCCTTACTATTAGTTTCTTTTTCTTTTCAGGCCATTGTTATTGGCGTATTGGGTACACTGCCCTTAATTTTACTATTGCTTGGTGTAAACCTCGCGCAACTATCTTCAATTTCACGCATCAAAAATACGTTAATTACTACCTTAGGCACTAATCTTGAACAACTCGCACTTTGGCGCCTCGCTTTATTAGCTAGCATTGCTGGCAGCTCAGAAGAGTTATTATTTAGAGGGGTATTACAACCGTGGTTGGAGCATTTAGTAGGCGGGACTGCTGGTTTTATCTTCAGCAATTGCTTATTTGGATTTGCTCATGCCATAACACCTTTATATGCTTTTCTTGCCACGCTTGTGGGAATGTATTTAAGCCTATCCATGCACTTTTTTAATACCACTAACTTATTACATCCAATTATCATTCATAGTCTTTATGATTTTTTAGCCTTTCTTGTCCTAATAAAAACCTATCGAGCTAAATAACTTTCTGTATTTCATTTACTTTATTAATTAATTTCTCTTTTGAACTTTTTTAGTTGAAGACAGCAATGTATATAAAAAATACCCTCATTGACTGCTATAGTATGCGAAATAATTAATAACGGTTTTATAAAGGTACATAAATGAATTTTGGCTATACTCTTTCTGGTTTATTGGTAGGCTTATTAGTAGGTGTTACAGGTGTAGGCGGCGGCTCTCTAATGACCCCATTATTGGTTTTTTTGTTTGGCTTTAATCCGGCCGTTGCAGTAGGAACAGACTTACTATTTGCCGCCATTACCAAAACAAGTGGCGTATGGGTTCATCATACTAAACATGGTTCAGTTAATTGGAAGGTAGTGACTTGGTTAGCGTGTGGCAGCTTACCTTGCTCGGTTATCACTCTGATGATTCTTAAGCACTTTCTTGACATTGGCAAAGAAGTAACTGGGGCAATCACGTTCACCTTAGGGGTTGCTTTGCTATTAACCGCTGTTTCTTTAATTGCCCGCTCTATTTTTGTCAAACAAACGAATAGCATTGATGAAAGTGATGACGATGAACAAGCGATTCAACTTGGCGCCATACAAATATCTGCAACAATTTTTGTCGGCGCTATTTTAGGTGTTTTAGTCACCTTATCCTCTGTTGGTGCGGGAGCCTTAGGCACTGTTGCCTTATTATTTCTCTACCCAAAAATGAAATCGGTAAAAATTGTCGGAACAGATCTTGCGCACGCTATACCTTTAACAGCGGTTGCCGGCTTAGGACATCTTAGCTTAGGAAATGTTGATTTTGTTTTACTTGGTAGTTTATTGGTGGGTTCTTTACCAGGCATCTGGGTTGGCAGCCATCTTAGTGCCAAAATTCCTGAAAAACTTTTGCGCATTATCTTAGCAATCATTCTTCTTCTTATTGGTACTAAATTTGTTCTTCAATAACTAGCCTTCCCCGCCTATCACTACGCACCACCTATCAGTTTAAGTCTATAGTGACTGGTGCGTAAGCGTTGATTTTAATTTGTCTTTATTCCCTCTCACCCAGCCCTAAGCATGACTCAATAAGTACCGTTGCTTTAGTTGATGTGATCCTCACTATCTTTTATTACTTTAGGCGTTACAAAGATAAGCAGTTCTTTTTTATCGTCTTTGTTAAGCGTGTGCTGGAATAAAAAGCCTATACCTGGTAAGTCTGCAAAAAACGGCACTTTATTGACATTGCTTCTAGTTGTGCCTTCATAAATACCGCCTAAAACAACTGTTTCACCATCATTTACTCGCACATTTGTTTTCACATTTTGCGTATCAATGCTGGGAATATTGTTTGTTAACGCACCCTGAGCATCTTTAGATATAAATAAATCCATAATGATGCTTCCACTTGGCGTAACTTGTGGGGTGACGTCTAACTGCAACACAGCCTCTTTAAATTGTACTTTCGTCCCCTGATTTGCACTGCTTGATTGATATGGAATTTGCACACCCTGCTTAATACTGGCTTGACATCGATCTGTTGTCATCACTCTAGGATTGGATACTAACTCACCTAAGCCCTCGTCCTGTAACGCTGACAATTCAAGATTAAGAACATAATCCGCCCCACGTGCTAAGGTCATGCCAAGCGCACCATAAGGATTGGTGGACGTACCTAAATCAACTAACGCATCATTTAACAATGCTGTGCCATTAACACTGCCCGCTGTTCCTGCGACACCAACGGTACCTAAGCCTCCTGTACCGCCAAAGCTTGAACCTGCACCCGCCACACCAAAACGCGTTCCCAATTCTTTAACAAAGGAGTTACTGGCGACCACTATTCTTGATTCAATCATGACTTGCCTTACCGTCACATCTAATTTACGGATGAGCTTTTTTACTTCTTCTATGCGTTTGGCGGTTTCTCTTATAATTAAAGTGTTTGTTCTTGCATCGACAACAACCGAACCTCGGCTTGATAATAATTTAAAGGGCTCAGATTTACTCGTTGCAGCAGCAGTCCCCCCTGACATAGCGCCAGTTAAACTTTGCAACATGCTTTGTGACTGATCTTGATTAGTGGGGGCCGGCGCACTCACCTCTTCTGATAATTCAGAGCTTGATGCGACGTCACTCTTCCCGCCACAACTGCCAAACGCACCTGTATCTTTTCCATACAATAAATTTCTAAAATTCTCCGCCTTAGCATAATTTATTTCTATGTACTCAGTTATCAACGGATCCATCTGCTCAACAACTATCTCCGTTTCTTTTTGCTTCTCTTTATATTCTTTAATTTTTCCAACAGGTGCGATGAGCGTGACATTATTTGTTTCATATTTTTCTAAGCCTTTTGTCATCATGACAAAATCTAAAGCTTCATCCCAAGGCACATCATCTAACTTTAATGTGATACTGCCCACCACATCATCACCTGCGACAACATTCTGCCCAGTAAACTCCGCTAAAATGGCAATAACGCTGCGTATATCAATATTTTGAAAATTTAACGACAGCCTTTCCCCAGTGTATTTTGTTTTTTCTTTTTCTAAAGATTGCTTTTCAATACTGCTTACTTCTCTAAACTCAATGGTTAACAGGCCTTCAGATTGAAATAGAGAATAATCATAAAAATTATTCAACATACTTACCGTTAATTTCGTTTCCTGATTAACCGTATTAATATCTATAAACTTAACTGGCGTGGCAAATTCAGTCACATCTAAGCGTTTTGATACCGATGGTGAGACATGCGTATTAATAAAACTAATGACGACATGCCCCCCCTCTTCTTTAGCATTAACAACAGTATTTGGATTCACCAAGGAAATTAAAATCTTGCCTTCGCCCTGATCGCCCCGCTTAAAATCAAAATGACTAATTGTCTGCTCGGGGAGCAATGAACTTAGCGGCGTGGTGACTGGCTTTGCATCGATAACACTTGATGCCGTCACTAACGCTGAGTGTGCAGCAGGTGCTGCGCCCTCAGCACCTGACAAAGTTAACAGCACGTTATTACCCACGACCTTGGTATCGAAGCGCGTGATTTCTTGTAAATTAACCACGACTCTTAAACGATCAGCAACCTCTGCGGTAACTAGATTAGTCACTAATCCTGTATTTACAACACGTGTTTTTTTATCTAAACCGTTAGTCACACCATAAAAATCTAAAGCAATTCGTGCGGGATTTGTGGTGCTAAAAACCTTAGGTAGCTGTGCCGGACCGGTCATTTCAAACTGGACTTGGAGTGAGTCATTGGTCAACTGACGAACGACCATATCGGTAAGCGTTATATTATTTGCTTCAACGGAGATACTCTGTAACAAAAAAAATACGCCACAAGAACTGATCCAGAAATAGCGAAACCAAGCATGTTTAATGACTGCATTTAATTTTTTTTTCATTTTGTCCTCAAATCACTCTGTTAAGGCTAATTGAACTGACTGCTCTCGCCATCCAACCTGTTTATCTGACACTAACTCTTTAATCTCAATCAGATTTGCACTGATGTTAATAATTTTTCCATAATTTCTGCCCATATAATTTCCGATCGTTACGCGATAAATCGTATTGTCATTTGCTTTAATTAACGCCCAAAGACCGTTGTTACGTTTTACTGTACCCACCATCTTTAACGTATCGACAGGAAATGCTTCTAAGGCTTCTTTTTTTCGATGCATATCTGGCCTTAAACCGCTGGACACTGCCTCATTTTTATTATCAACGCTATATTGCTGAAATGGTTTGAAAGGATCACGCGACGCTTTAGGATTAAAGATAAAAGGATCAATCGTTTTAACGCTGGGTAAGTGTTCTATTTTTCCTTTAGGTCGACTCTTAACCTGCTGAATATAGGCTGTTAAATCTGAAAAGTCGGGATCGTTTGTTACGACTGATGATAACCAGCTAATTAGTACGACAGCACACACCACTCCAGCCCCAATCTTATACGCGGGATATTTATTAACCAACCCGTCAATACTTGCCACGAAGGAACTCACTTGATCCATCCTTTTGTCTTTAATGTCTTGTTATTAGGTAATAAAACGGCTTCGTTACGTTCATTATACGTTTTTACTGTTGCCGTCATCACCATTAGCCCGTCAGCCGTGTTTTGCTTACGCTCTTGCCCTTCGACCACTAAACTCACATCATGAAGCGTTACAATTCTTGGTAACATGGATAAACCACTAACAAACAGACCCAGCTCCTCGTATCGTCCAACCACTTCAATATTTATTGGTAACTCTGAATAAAAGTCTTTTGCTACCGTAGGGGCAGGCTTAAATAAGCGAAACTTTAGTCCACTGGATACGCCCGCTCTGGAAATATCAGAGAGTAAATTTGCCAATTCTTCTTGCACTGGCATGAGACGAATCATCTCTTGTAATTGCGCTTCAATTTCCAATAATTGCTTTTGGTAATCTTCTAAATTTACCGTTTGTTTTTGCTTATTCTCGAAAGACAATTTCAATTCAAGTTCTTTTTTTTCCAACCCGTTCAACGCATCTAGTTGGGTATAGGTATCAAAATATAAGCCAATGATGAAACTCACTATGCCCACGACACTAAGTACCATCACTTTAACGGGCGTAGGCCATGAGCCCACTGCATTAATATCCCAATTAACTTCCGAAAGATTCATCAGTTATTCCTTTCCAGATGTAATGTGCTGTTCTTTATATGACTGTTCTGCACGTAAAATGAAATCACTCGCTTCACCTGACGTAGTGCTATTGGTTGATTTGATTATCTCTAACACAGGGAAGTCAAACCATGCCGAATCTTCAATAGCTTTCATAAACGCGGGGATATTGGCATTAGATTCAGAATTACCTTCAAAAATAATACTGTTATTAGTTTGAGTAATTTTTTTAAGATAAACACCTTGCGGCGTCAGTTTAGGAATTTCATCAAACAAATGGACGATCTCTGGACGACTCCTTTGCAACTGCTGAATTAAGCCAATTTTTGCTAATAACTTTTGTTTTTTTACTTCGATATTTTTAATAGACACAATGTTTTTATCGAGCAAAACAATTTCGTCAGTGAGTATTTGATTGCGTTGATTTTGATACGCCACTAATCGGTCAATATAAACATGAATAACGACAACCATAACAATCACCGCTAACAAGGTCAGCCCTAAAGCAATAAAAAAATCTATTTGCTTTTTTTTTCGCAGGGCTTCTCGCCAAGGCAATAAATTTATTTTTACCATTAATTTATTCCTCTCATTGCTAATCCACAGGCAATCATCAAGGCAGGGGCATCGTTGTTAATACTCAACTTCTTAACTTTACTAGACAGGCTCATAGAGGCAAAGGGATTGGCGATATACGCTGGAATGCCTAGGCTTTTTTCCACCAACTGATCCACGCCCTCAATGGAGGCGCAGCCACCTGCCAAAATCACACTGTCTACTTTACGATCAATGTTTGACGAGACAAAAAATTGCAAGGCTCGTTGTACCTGCTGCACCATGGCACGTTTAAAAGGTTCTAAGACATCGACGACATAATTATCTGGCAAACCGCCATGCCTTTTTGCTAGGCCCGCCTCCTCATAAGACAAACCATAGCGCCGCTGAATTTCTTCTGTTAACTGCTTGCCTCCAAAGCCTTGTTCGCGCGTATAAATTGTTCTGCCCTGATACAACACATGCAACGTGGTCATGCTCGCCCCCACGTCAACAATGGCCACTGTGTGGTTTGTCAAAGCATCGGTATATTGATCAGCAATTAAAGAAAAGGCGTGCTCCATGGCGAAGGATTCAACATCAACTATTTCAGCTTTTAACCCTGCTTTCGCAAGTGCCTCGACCCGATGATCAATATTCTCTTTTCTTGAAGCGGCCAACAATACATCGACCAGTGCAGGGTTTGCGTCATTTACTTTTTGTACTTCAAAATCAAAATTAACTTCATTAAGTGGATAAGGCACATATTGATCGGCTTCAATCATAATCCTTTCTTCCATTTCATCGTCATTTAAGGAAGCATCTAGGGTGATGATTTTAGTCATTACCACCGAATCTGAAACAGCAACTGTTGCTTGCTTTAATTTTGAACCCGAATATTTCAAGGCTAATTTAATGCTCTCTGCAATTAAATTTGTATTGGTGATATTTTTATCAATGACAGCATCTTTAGGTAAAGGTGCAACCGCATAACTCTCCACACGATATCCTGAGGAACCTTGACGACTTAATTCCAATAATTTAACTGCCGCAGTACTTATATCAATACTTAATACTGCATTATGCTTAGGACTCAACCAGTTCATACGCTACCTTACAAAAATTCACAGTTTTAAATTATTTATTATGTTTCAATTCACACTGACTGCATCCGCCGACAGCTTGCGGTCGATGACTCTTGTTCATTATGCTTAAAAGTATAGTAGGGTTTTTATTTGCTGCTAAAATTTTAACCCTTACGATTAAGGGCATGTTAACGTTAAAATTACTGCTTAGTGCTGATTTAAGTTAGCACAATCCTAAACCAGTACTTCAAAAAAACCGCCTCGATGCCTGCATCTAGGGTGTTTTATTCTCTTCCACGCAAATATTTTTATACTGACCCAAGCTTATGAGTGCATCCCAACTACACTGCCCAATCCCTTTACCTTATGAGCACATCACCATGGCACACGGTGGTGGCGGTCGCCTTATGCAGCAACTACTTAGCACAATTATTCAGCCTGAATTCACTAATCCACTGTTAAATCAAAATCATGACAGCACAGTATTTACCGTCAATACGGGTAAATTAGCCTTCACCACAGATTCCTATGTGATTAATCCCATTTTTTTCCCTGGCGGGGATATTGGTCAACTAGCTGTTTGTGGCACCCTCAACGATTTGGCAATGAGTGGTGCAAAACCACTGTATCTAAGTTGCTCCTTTATTTTAGAGGAAGGTTTTCCAATTACGGACTTAAAACGAATTGTAGCGTCCATGCAAGCCACCGCTGCACACGCGGGCGCAGCGATTATTACAGGCGATACTAAAGTGGTTGATAAGGGGAAAGGAGATGGGATTTTTATTAATACTGCGGGCATTGGCATAATTACTCATAACCAAGTCATTGACCCAAAGCAAATTCAGCCTGGCGATAGTATTATTTTAAGCAACGATATTGCCAGACATGGCATTGCCATCATGCTGGAACGTGAAGGCATTCGCTTTAATCATAAAATAATTAGCGATTGCAATGATCTTTCTGGATTAATTACTAACTTACTTGAAAAAGCGCTTGATATTCATTGTTTAAGGGATTTAACGCGCGGTGGATTAGCAAGTGGCTTGATTGAATTAGCCACCGCGTCAGCATGTGAATTTGAAATACTTGAAAAAACGATTCCTATCCAAGACGATGTGCAAAGTGCCTGTGATATTTTAGGACTTGACCCGCTCTATATTGCTAATGAAGGCTGCTGCGTACTATTTATTCCTGAAGCACAGACTGCACAAATGCTTAAGGTATTGCAGGCAAATCCACTTAGCCACTATGCCCGCCACATTGGTACAGTTACTGCAAAGCACGACCGAGGGCGGGTAAGTATTAAAACGCATTTAGGCAGTCATCGCGTGTTGGAATTACTCTCTGGCGAGCAACTACCACGAATCTGCTAAGTTTTAGTGTGACGTAGGTCCCGCGTTAAAACTAACGCAAGTAAAGCCTACATTTTATTAGACTCGGCTATAACGCCACGAGTACATCAGGATGATCGCTTAACCCCTGATAAATAGCATCCAGCTGTTTTTTACTGGTGGCCTCAATGGTAATGGTGACCGCCAAATAATTACCCCCTTTACTTAATCGCGTGGTGATTGTTTCATGAAATATTAAGGCCTCATGCCGATTAATAATAGCCACGACTAATTCTGTGAGCGCACTCTCTTTTTTCCCCATAGCCTTAATGGGAAATTGACAGGGGAACTCAAATAAAGTTTCTTCTTGATTCATTGTAATGATTGTTTATATGCTTGAAAAATTGCATCCATCTGCACCCAAACGGCGCCTGGACAACCTTTCCCAACACACACACCGTCCAATTCGATGACGGGAACAATTTCTCGTGTTGAACTGGTCACCCAAATTTCTTCGGCGGCTTGAAGCTGTGCTAAGGTAAAAAACTCTTCACGACAGGCTAGTTGCTTTTCATGCGCTAAGTTAACAATCACATCACGCGTTATCCCTGGCAGTATTGCATTACTTTTAGGTGGTGTGATCAACACGCCTTCAGTCACGATAAAAACATTACTGGCAGCACCTTCCGTAACAATGCCGTCCTTAACTAAAATGGCTTCCGCAGTCCCTGCATCCAACGCGGCTTGGCGATGCAAAATATTAGCTAACAAATTAATTGTTTTAGCATGACACAATTGCCAACGGCTATCATCCATAGTGACCGCCTTAATTCCCGTCTCTCGGCCTTGAAAAACAACAATAGGTGAGCACATTGCGAACACCGTTGGAACGCTAGTTTCTGGAAAGGCATGATCCCTTTTTGGCACTACACCACGGGTAATTTGCAAATAAATATATTCATTTTTTGTTGCGTCAACTAAGGGCATTAACAGTGCAAGCCATTCATCGTAAGAATAAGGATTTGCCAAGCGAATGACCTGTAAACTTGCTTCAAGACGCTCAAAATGGGCTTTAAAATGAAATAACTGACCTAAGTAAGAGGGAATGACTTCATAAATACCATCACCAAAAAGAAAGCCTCGGTCTAATACTGAAATATTGGCTTCATTTAGCGGTAAATACTGCCCATTCAAAAAAACTGTTTTATTTTCCAGCATCTGATTTCTCCAGCATCATCATTGCGCCATCGTAGAGGCGTCGAGCAATATTGCCTTGTTCAATGGCTGTTAAGGCGACTAATTCTTTCTCAACAACAATATCATTTTTTATTTTTACAGTAATTGAGCCCAATTTTTGCCCTATTTTTATTGGCGCAATTATTTTTTTATCGACATTAATTTCTGCTTTTAGATCATTGTAATGACGCCGTGGAATAGTTACATACATATCCTCAAACACCCCCAAGGCTAAGGTTTGTTCATTTCCCTTCCACACTCTAGCGTCACTCAAAGTTTTTTGCGCCTCGTAGAGTCGATGTGATTCAAAAAAACGAAAGCCGTAATTTAGTAAATTTTGATTTTCGTTCGCGCGCGCATTGGCACTTTTAGCCCCCATAACCACCGAGATTAAACGCATATTTTCTCTTAACGCAGACGCCACCAAACAATACCCAGCATCGTCGGTAAATCCTGTTTTTACGCCATCTACAGATTCATCGCGAGACAATAATTTATTGCGATTATGTTGAACAATATTGTTATAGGTGAATTCTTTTTGCGAAAACCAACGATAATAGTCAGGAAATTCTTTAATTAACGCGGTAGTTAAGATAGCTAAATCTTGTGCAGTTGTGTAATGATCTGGACTAGGTAAGCCGTCACTATTATTAAAATGACTATTCATCATGCCTAGTCTTTTTGCATGTTGGTTCATCATATCTGCAAAGGTAAGCTCATTTCCTGCCACATGCTCTGCTAAAGCAACGCTGGCATCATTTCCAGATTGAATAATGACGCCCTTTAATAACTCCTCAACTTTCACTTGTGCATTGACTTCCAAAAACATACGCGAACCCGAAGTTTCCCACGCTTTCTGACTGATAGTTGCCACATCATCTAAATGTAATTGCCCCTTAGCAATCTCTCGCAAGACCACATAGACGGTCATGATTTTAGTCAAACTTGCAGGGGCTAATTTTACATCTTGATGATTAGCTGCCAGGATTTTACCTGTATGAAAATCTTGTAGGAGATAGGCACTCGCATCAACTGCTGGGGCGGGTGGGACTGAAATATCAGCCTCTTCGGCGTGCACAGCATTAACAAACAGGTGCAAACATAAGATGAAAAACGTAATAAAATGGTTAGAAGTTATCATTATTCTTTAAAGGAAATTATCAACGGATTAACTGCGGTAATTGTAACATGCCAACGATTTCGCGCTATTTTCGTTATCATTTAAAACAGGGGCAGCACGTAAACGTGACGTAACATCTTAACGTAACGCTGCGCAAACCTACGTACATGGTTGACGCCAATTATTTTACTACAACGCTTCAATTTCAGCCGCGTGCAATTGGGTAATTTCAGCAATGGTGGCAACATCAAAGCCTTTAATAAGCATTGTTTTGGCAACGTCAATTGCCTTGGCTTTTTCGCCTTCCGCTTTGCCCTCTAAAAACGCTGTATCCAAGGTCGCTTTTGCTTCGCTGTATTCGGCAATACTTTTTAAATAGGCGTCATAT
>QYQN01000149.1 GCA_007280895.1 Methylococcaceae bacterium | reverse complement strand
TAAGAGAATTATTTGTAATGCCTATTATAGGCCTATTAATTTTCAACAGACATAAAAAAGGCCTATGTATTTCTACATAAGCCTTTGAATTCTTTGGAGCTAGTGAGGGGATTCGAACTCCTGACCGGCTGATTACAAATCTCAGAGTCGGCACATTTACCATGACACACTGAGGTCTATAACAATATATGAATCATATAGTTACGATATAACCGAGATTAACGAAAGTATCTCATTGCTACTGTTAATAACTGTAAAGAGTAGCAAAATAGTAGCAATGGATTTGGGCGTTTGAGCAACTGACTGAACATTAGCCGTTGCAGCCATTCAAGCCTTTATCCGCTTTGCTGCTGTTTTTGCAACCCAACAAAACAGCAGGTAATAACATGGCAAAAGTAAACTTTACAAAAAAATCAATTGACGATTTTTCAATCCCCTCCAAAGGCTGGCAGTATCATTACGACACCAAAGTACGTGGCTTAGGGATCGGGATTAGCAGCACAGGCACACGTACCTTTATTGTCTATCGTAAAATAGAAGGTCGGCCTGAGCGACTGACATTGGGGCGTTACCCTGATCTCAGCATTGAGCAGGCAAGAAATAAGGCAACCGAAGCGAATGCTCAAATTGCAAAAGGCGAAAATCCCAATGACCAAAAGCGTGAAGCGCGTCGGGAAATGACCTTGGGCGATTTGTTTGCTGATTACATTGAACGACATGCCAAGCTACATAAGAAAAGCTGGCAACACGACGAAGATCAATTTAATCGCTACATGCAAACATGGTCAAAGAAAAAAATGTCCAGTATTGCAAAGCGTGACATTCAAGCGATTCACGCAAAAGTCGGGGCAGAACATGGGCACTATGCCGCCAATCGCTTATTGGCGCTACTGCACACGCTATTCAGCAAAGCAATTGACTGGGATGTTTGGCAAAAAGCTAATCCGGTACAAGGTATTCAGAAATTTCGTGAAAAATCGAGAGAACGTTTTTTGACACGCGATGAAATGCCACTTTTTCTAAAAGCACTGGAAAATGAACCCAATGAAACAGCACGCGATTACATTCTGATTTCATTGCTCACTGGTGCGCGACAAGCTAATGTGTTGGCGATGCGCTGGGATCAGATTAATTTTAAAACCACGTTGTGGCTGATTCCTGAAACCAAGAATGGGACAGCGCATTCTATTCCCTTGGTCGATGAAGCGGTTGCATTGCTGTTAAAGCGTCATAAAAATAGACAAAGTGAGTGGGTATTTCCGGGTACTGGAAAAACGGGTCATTTAATGGAACCGAAAAAAGCCTGGAAGCGCATACTAACCGAAGCGGGTATTGAAAATCTGCGCTTGCATGATTTGCGTCGTACCTTTGGCAGTTGGCAAGCGGCAACAGGTGCGAATTTATCCGTTATTGGTAAAAGCCTTAATCACAAAAACGTATCAACAACGGCAATCTATGCACGTCTTGATACTGACCCTGTCCGTAAGTCAATGGAAATTGCGACAAAAGCCATGTTTGACGCGGAAGGTGAGGCGTAATAACTGAGCCAGTAAATTAAAAATGCGTTAAATTAGCGAAAATGTAACAAACACCCCTTTCACATGATTGTCAATGTAAGGGGTGTTTTGCTATTGGTCAACTTATCCGGTGAGGAACAAGCGCTTTTCGAGAAGCCTCTTCAACAAATTAAAAAACTTCAAGTAATTATTCATTATAATGAACCTGAACAGAATAATTATCCGATTAAATGTATTTCATGCGGAAAAAACTATGACGATAGAAACATCAGAACATCCAGCCGATATTGTTCAACGTAAGTTAAGATCACTTCCTGATACGGTTGGATGGGAAGTGCTTCATTTTCTGGATTACATTGAACAGCGTTACCGATCACCCCAGCCTATTGTTAAGCAAACAGGGTTAAAACAACTGCTGAACAGTGATACATTCAAAAAAAGGAAATCATACGACTCAAGCTATATCGAGTCACATATACAAGAAGAAAGAAGTGCTTGGGATTGATGAAAATTTACATTGACGCCTGTATTGCCATCTACTTGATAGAGAACCATCATGAGTACGGTCAATTGCTAGAACGGCAATTTGATGCCGCTATTAACAAAGGCCATGAAATCTGCATATCCCCCTTAGTTAAATTGGAGTGCGTGGTCAAGCCATTGAAGACAAACGACCTCAATCTGCTTGATTCTTTTAATGTGTTCTTTAATCAGACAACAATACTGAGCATACCAGAATCAATCTATATGACAGCAGCAGAGCTAAGAGCAAGCTACAACCTAAAAACCCCCGATGCCTTGCATATTGCAATCGCCTCATTTCATGGCTGCGATGAACTGTGGACTAATGACAATCGTTTGCGTGGTGCATTTTCAAAGGCAATAAATATTTTCAATTAAGCGATAGCAAAATCCAGCGTGCTGGATGTAGACATAGCATCTTCTGCTTCAACCTCCACTACATCCTACTGAAATTTTCCAGAATTGACGGGGTTTAGCGTAACCGTATCTGCAAGAAATACACTAAAATCGAATGATGCTAGGCGCTATTTCCACTTTATGTGCCGTTGCACATAACAACATTGTCATTATTGAGATTGGTGCAGGTTGTAAAGTAGGAGGGGTTCGTTATACCAGCCAATCTGTGCCCGGCACGTTGATTGGAATCAACACCAGAGATGTTGAGGAATTAACGGAACCATTCCAAGTGCATTACCTGCTTTGATGGCACTAAGAGCAATTGACGAAACTCTCCATAAGGCAGGCTGGTGATATTACCTTTATTAGTTTTTAGCGTCTTTCTTGACTTTTTTTGCGGCCTTCTTTTCCTTCGGACTCAACGCTGGTTTTTTCTTGTCTTCTTTATTGCTTTTTTGTTCTTTGCTCATGGCACACGCTCCAAATAATGACGAGGTTTTCTGATCACTCGTGCAAATGACACCAGTATGCCTGTATTTTGAAGATTAACAGGGCAAAGTTTGACGGTTGCCGAATACACAAGTCTAAGCATACTCTTTTGCACTAAAAAGAACAGTTTTATGCTAAGACTTACCGAATATGCCGTTTTTAAAGTAGGTGTACTGGTTTTTATACCTCTATGTAGTTGACTTGTGTCATGGGAAAAAACGAGAAACTGTAAATAAAAGTTTATCAGCGATTTGCTGAGTGAACTCTTTTACAGATTAAGGATACCGCAATGACAAAATTTAACGACGCATTTATTGAAAACAAACTGGATAAACTGCTGACTCCCGAAGAAGTGGCAAACATATTAGGTGTGTCAGTAAATACTCTCAACGTATGGCGTTGCACCAAGCGTTATAACTTGTCTTACATTAAGCTAGGCCGTTGTGTACGTTATCGTAGTGAAGATGTGCAGCGTTTCATTAAAGAGCGTGAAATTAATATGATCTCATAAGTCATTATGAGTTTAATTTATCACGCTGAACATTAATTTGCTGACATCAAGGTATTAGAAAAATACCTTGCTGTTTTTAGATTACCTTGAATTCAATAACGACGCATTCCAATCATCAAGTTTTCGAAATCTGACCACCAAGATAACTGTTAATGCTACAATACCTCAATAACGCCGAAAAAGTTTTTATATTGGTGCACACACGCTTGCTAAATCAAATGAGCAAAAAACTCTAATGCTCAGTGGCTTCGTTATAAAATAGCTCATTGTACCTATACCGATTAAAGTTACAACCACATTTAGTATTGATGCCCTTTTGCGTATTCAATGGACAAAAAAAGGGAATGCCGCTATGACACGACATTCCCTCATGGAACATTTATTATTTCTGCTGGCTTAATCCTTTAAGCAATTACCAAAGTTCTTTTCAAATGCTGAGATTGTCGTCATGGGTAAAAACGCCACCTTACAATGTGGATTGTTGCGTAAAAACTCTTGCAAGTAGGTAACACCTTTCCAAACACGATGACCTCTTTTGATATTGGCGCGATCTTTTGTGATACTTGCAAAGCTATTCCTTTTTCCCAGCTCAGTGAAATTAGGCTGATACAGCGTCAATCGCCTTGTCCAAAAGTCTTCATGGTTAAAATCAACAATGTTTTTGATGAGATACAACCCGTGCTGTTTAAGCGCTTTAATACCACCTAACCGTTGTTCAATATGGACAGTCAGCTTTGAAGGGTGCTTTCTATGCTCAGTATCGTTATAAATGACCAAGCGTTGTTTGTCTTTGCTGTTGTGGTAATAACTAGTGCCTTCAGAATGGGCATAATAAGGAGCGCTACGATCTGGCATATCTGCAACATGTTTGTCAAAAAAGGTTCGCAACGCTATTAGCGTTTTATTGCGGATCATATGAAAATCAACGGCAAACTCAATATACTGAATTGCGTAATCACCGGTAATAATTCCCTGTTCAACTTTTTCCTGTAACACCATCAGCTGTTGTTGGCTGGGCTGGTACAGCTCGCATTTTTTATCAAACTGGGGGTGATGTGATAAGCCTTGAAAAAGGATATTATTTTTAATATTCCATTCCAACATAAAAGCCAAGTCGTTTTCCGATACACGCGAATCAAAATAAAAATGCACCCGATCCACTGAATACCTCGTTTCAATGTCGTACTTTTTTAGTACCTTTTTTATCGTCAGCATGTTTAGCAGTGTCATGGCCGTTACCTATTTTTAGTGTTGTTTCCTCCGTACTGGTTTACAGTTTCTCTTATTATTAATAACATCGCCATTTCTACCCCCTACTGGCACTAATATTCACTATTAAGCCTATTCTTAGCCCCTTTTATACGGTTTTTGATACCCTCAAACAACATATTAATAATCCTCACTATGCACTCTTCAACTAAATTAGTATTTTCATTTAAAATAATCATTACGCAAAAATAATTTAATCATAAAAACCTATTGGATTGCGTACACCTTTAATCATGATAATCCATCAATTTCATCATGATTAAAGCGGCTCACTTTTTGAAAAAATAAGCCGCACGTTAATATTTAATGCCATTGATGGCTTATCAAAATAAAGTAGGTTTAAAGTAATACGTTTCAATCAACTGTTCATTTTTTTTATTCATCGTAAACCATTTTTTATAATCCACCACATAAGGTGATTCAGCCACAAAATGTGAATGAGCAATGGAACGCTGTCCAGACATCCCGGCGTTATTTTTAAAATGGAAATTATGAACCGGTGCTCTCAACAAATACAACTGCTCACTGGCTCTCGTCACAGTGGAATAAAACAGGCGTTGTTCGCAGTCAATAGCTTGGCTGGATTTGTTATACTTTGTCAGTGGATAATAACCCTCAACCACATTAATCAAAAAGACATGTTTCCACTGATTACCCAACGCCTTATGACACGTACCCAAAAAAACACCCTCAGCAAATAATGCTGGCCTCGTATAATAATCATCAACCTTATGCCACGACGTGAGATTTCGAGTTGATAATTTAATGTTGCTCAATAGACCCAGCAACAAGTTACACTGACTGTGGGTGTAATAATCCCGCATAAACGGCGCAACCGCGTCAACCAACCGCTGAATACCCGCTTCAACAAAGGTATCCGCAGCAGCGTCAACAATGGCTTGCTGTAAGACCAACACCCTATCAGCTTGCTTGCGATCATCACGTCGTGAGACTCTGAGCTGCTCAATACCTTGTTCACAGATACGCTGTAGCATTGAACCTTGTTTGGATTTTTCAATACCCACATAACCCATCACACGTTTCAAATGAGACGTTGAAAGCGTCGCTTCCTCCAAAGCCAAGTCTTTTGTAATACCCATTAACGCGTGCAACACGGTAAAGCACTCATCAACCTCCTGCTGGTAAAAAAAACTATCCGACGTTGCAATATGACTCTTGTTCAAGACCAGTTTAGCATTGAATAATGGTGGCTTGGTTCGTGACAACACAGCAATATCGGATGGCCTAACACCCTGATTCAGTAAGGATTGAATCGTTTCTTGTAAATACGCGTGCTGCTGTTCGCTGTTCAAGAATGACTGGTAAATGGGCTGGCTGGAATCATGCGTGCTTCGCACAAAACTACTGTCAATAATGCCGCTGGCTAGTGAATTAGTGTATCTTGCGTGCTGTCTACCCAGTCGAAATGATTTTATTAGCGTGTGACGCGTTGGCTTTACTAATTTTAAAAAAGTTTCCCAGGGCTTAGGATACGCTTCACCAATGGCCTGTAAGCTTTGGAGCGAATCACCACCCACCAATAAGAACGGAACCACTTGACTGACCTGTTTCAGGAAACGAGCCTGTTGCTTCGTCACATTATGAAAATTATCAACAGCCACACCTTGATAGCGCCGAAGGCAACGTTTTAATAGCCCAGGATAATCAACAAAAAACCAATACGCGTCATCAACAGTAACCCCTTCGCCATCCAACTGATACGGTTGAAGTCGCTTGTTAATCTGGCGTACCGCCTTATACAAGATATTGTCTGATGGTTTTAAGGTAGCGCGTTCATGGTAACTCTGATAAAGATTATCCCTGTCAATATCATATTGCTCTGCAAAATGGTCAAAAACATGTCCAATTGCATGATCCACTTGCCGTAGGCAAAATTGATCAACGGTTATGGCCTTTAACGAATCTTTACCCGTCATCGCAACTAAGCGTTGATTCAAACTATACGCGCTAACATTGCAATCCAGCAGGGCAAAAGTATCCAGTGCTTCTCCTTGACTGATCCAGAATAAGGTCTTCTGTACCATGACCTCAGTGCAACCACATCCTGCACCGGATATAACCAAATGGGTACCATACTGTTGGTGAATAATTTGACGCTGTTTTAACAAAAGCTTCATAAACTGATCCTTCTCCTTCGCGGAGATTAAAAAAATACTAATTGCAGCAACGCTGCGAATTAACATTTACAGTTTTTCATAAAAACAGGATCAGTGTTGAGATTACCAAAAAAAGCGTGTGAATAGGGTACGTGGCTGTTATACCCAATTCTTAGTTTTGTAGCGATTCGCTACAAAACTACTTATTACTCACCTTCCACAGCACCATATTTTTTCTTAATCTCTCTTCTAAAGGTTAAAAAATCATCATTACTCATAAAACGAATAATTTTAGCAGCATCGAAAGCCACTGAATGTTTTTTTAGATAAATACGTTTAAGCAACCTTGCATAGTCTTGTTGCTCATAGTCCTTCGTTAGTTCATAGGCTTGCTTTAACGTCATTGAATATCGCATCTTTTTATTATCTTCTACTTTACCTTTATCCTCTTCATCTTTGACTTCGCCAATATATTTCCCTTCATCATATTCTTCTTCAAGTTCTATTTTTTCAAATTTTACTTCTTCCAATTTGTCAAAAAAATCATCATCATCATCATCATTTTTTCGTTCTTCTTCTTCTTCTTCAAATTTTAGTTTTGCTTGTCGTATTAATCCTTTAGTTGGTATTTTTTCATCTTCACAAAGTTCTTTAGCAATCTCCCAAATTTTTTTGCGTCCTATTCTATTAGTGTTCTTTTTTAATTCCACCAAGGCATCTGTACTAACCAAGTTATGCTCTAACCCCAATTCAACTTCAAGTATTACCGCATTCTTGTAATTATTTAGTGTTGTTCTGTGCAATCCTGATTCTCTAAAAAGGGCTTTAAAAAGAACTTCATGTGTCTTACATCCGAGCGCAATGTACGCATTACCAAAACATAATTTATACATGCAAAGTTTAATGTAGCTTGTTTCTGTGCCCCAGACACCAATACGTTTAAACGCGTCATCAAAAAGTTCCTGCGCCTCTTCTTTATCAAGGTGTTGTTCACTATCATAATTTGCCATCTCTATTCCTCATCATACTTACCCCATAAAACTAAAGCGTTTTCTAATAGTGGATATTTAGTGCTGGTCATTTTACTAATTTTGTTGCTGTAATTGTGTTTCATAAAAAATCCAAAAAAGCAATGCGTCATTGCAGTTTCTAAAAATTAGATCAATAACCTGAACAAGAATATTCCACCAAGAAAACCATGATCGCTTTCAACCGTGCCCTGCTACTCTACGAGTTGCAAGGCAAGACAAATGATCCCCCTATTTTTTGTGCTTGTACATTGAAATTATTGCACTGCAAAACATTTAATATATTGTTAATTAACAACTTACATTTTGTTAATTTAAACAGTTTATGAAAATAAATGTGCAAAAAACATCAAAAGATGCAATTTAATATAGTTACAAAAACGACAATATCACATTGATTATAATAGTTAATTAGTCAGTTCAATTTAAAGTGCCATTTTTTAAGAAAGCGATTTACAAAATTCACATTTTTGACAAAAAACATTTTTTAATATTGTGTCTAAAGCCATCAAAAACAGGTCATTTTAAAACTTAAAAATTGCCCAAAAAACCCAATAATGACCGCACTCATTGCGGTTTTGGCAGTCTTTGCGTAATAGTTGGCTACGTAACATTGATCTTGTAACACCGAAAAAGTGTAAAGCGTTATCCGCTATTCATCACGTTAGCCCTCACCAGAATCAGCAACGCTGAATGTGTTCCCTCACAACCCAAATTGCGTGCCACGCACTATGGATAGCATTACGTTGCGACCCCAATCTTTTTTAATTGCGCTTCATTCCAACAATACTTGGGCACATGCACAACATCAGATTAATCATCCAATAGTGTAAAGCTAATACAGCAATTGAAGTCTGTTCATTACGATAACCCGTTAGTAATGGAAATAATCTAATTGCTACCCAAGCACTAATTTGAACAAAAGTCATAAGCTTTTACAAAAAAAAGATTGCGATTATTGTTCAATATTAATACTAATTTAATGATGCCAACTGGCAAAAACAGGGCGTTTAGTTTAGACATGAACGACCATTGTAGTTAATTCACACGTAAACGAAAGCCGTTAGCATCGTGCTAACGAATAGTTTTACAAGGATAATAATATGTTAAAGTTAAATGATGTACAGAAAGAAATTGTCAATCAATCTGGCCACGTATTGGTTATTACCGAACCACAATGCGGCGCAATCAATGTATTAATAAAAAAAGCGAGTCGTTTAATTGGTGAAGG
>QYQN01000047.1 GCA_007280895.1 Methylococcaceae bacterium | reverse complement strand
AGAAATGAACGCGAGAAATGATTAAGTTTACTGATATTTGATATAATCGAATTTAACCAGATAGCTTTAGCGGGCAACAAGTAGGACTCATTCCCCTATTTCTGGTTAATCCTTTCTGAATGATGCACCTTAATGGAGTGCTGTATTTGTCATTGCCTATTCATCCTGATGTGCTACTACTCATAAAATCTGATAAAGATATTTTAGATTTAATTGGTTCTAACAAAATATCAGTAGATCAAATTGACCAAGCTACTTTGTACCTAAAAAAAGAAAAGCGCGGGCGTAAGAAAAAAATACTTACTGAATGCCCTCAATTTACTAAAGACAAAATTCAAACATCTAAAGCAGAAAAAGCAATATTTGCATGGTTTTATTGGATAAAATTAGAGAATGTTAATATTCCACAAATGACTAAACGTAAGTTAATTTCTAACGCATTAAATTGGAGTGGAAAAAAACTTGATGTTCAGATTACAAAACTTAACGCATTTAGAAAAGACCCTGATATGGTCGTTACCGTAACAAATACATCCATCATACTTGACAGCGTATCAGGAACTAAAAAAGCTCAATTTGCACATAGGCTAGGACTTGATCCGCTTGGTGATTACCTTCACTATGAACCGCCAACAATATATAAGTAATTGTTTTTATGTTCCTATTTTTTAAAATAAATAAACCGTGTTTTAAATGAAATTAATAGGAATATTTGCAGCAAGATTTTTGACAAGATGCAGACATTATCAATAAAGCCAAGCGAGGCTAATAATGTCAACACAAGCAACCCTTCACGAAATCGGCACTAATTTAAACGCCGAGCTACCCAAAACGAGAGCAGCAAGAATATCCAGAAAATCCTATGACCTACCTGAAAAAGGTTTTGTCAGAATCTGGCAAATCTTAGGCAATCCAAAAGCAACGCCACCCATAGCGGGAATTATTCCAGTAAGTCGAACCACATGGCTTAACGGTTGTAAATCTGGAAAATACCCCAAGGTAGTCAAATTAGGTGAGCGAACTACAGCATGGCGAGTATCTGATATTCTGGCATTGCTTGAAAATATGGAGGCTGGAGCATGATTAATTTTGCATTTAACCAACATAATGATGATGACAATACTAAGCCAAGCCGTGTTAAAAGACGCTTAAAACGCCGATGGAAGCGCGTTAACGTGCAAGACTTATTAACGCATGGCTTGACTCAACATGATTTTTTAACGTACAGTGATGTTACTGGTAAGGCTTTACCAGCCGGGCGTGACAACCTGTTTAGTAAAGGCGTAAATACGCCGCGAACCATTGCGGTTTTTTTATGCTTGCCATTTTGTAAGACGTTACGTCTTAATTCAATTATGGCGGAGTGTAGTGGGCAGCTTAACCGCTGGCTGGATTCCTTTACCCAGTATTGTCACCCCACTACACCCCGCCGCCCAAGCCGTGACAAGCTTGATCGGTGGTTTAAATCCCTAAGTAAAGGAGTAACCGCATGAACACCCAACAAACCATCCCAGCTCAAACCGAGCAACATCAAACCACCCGCTTAAATATTGATTTCAGCCACAGGATGCCAAGCCCGTTTTTTGATATTCATTGTCCGCACAATTTAGCGGCCGCTGTTAATCAATCCATCGATAGAGCCACGGGCATTTTACACATGCTGGCTGGTCAATATGCTGAAGAAGATTGCCGCCTAAATAATGGAATTATGTATAACGTAATCATGGCCGCTATTCGAGAGACAGAGGACGTTAATAGCATCGTCAATGCCTTTAGTGATGCCGCGATTTTAAAGGATGCTAAGCAGGCAAAACAAAACCAACAGGCATAAATAAACCGGCTAAATCTTCTCACAATTTAAGCCGGTTCTTTGCAACACATACCACCGCAACCCAAGTAATTATAGCCGATGGTGATGTGATTGCAAGCTGGCAAGGATGCAAAAAAATGAATCTTCAAAACGTGGATGTAACGTATCTAAAAAACTTAAATGCACCTTCCCATTTTTCAACTAAAAAACTATCGGACGCCCTAAAAACAATTTCAGATGAAAATTACAAAACAGAAATTGAGCGACTAAGGGCATTAGATCAAGACGGCTATACGAAACAAAAGAGAAATTTACCCTCACTTATTTTTAATGGCACGTTTACCGGCAAGGTAACAAATGCCGGTTTTAATCAATCAAGTGATTTATTTCACTTTGATATTGATGGGCTGGAACCGGCAACCATAGAGAGCGATAAGGCGACACTGGCAAATCTACCAAGCACCGTTTTTTGTTTTGTCAGTCCAAGCGGTAAGGGCTTAAAGGGTGCTTTACGCCTTGAGCATGGCCGCATTAAAAGTGATGCTGATTTTAAGCATGTGTATCAACACGCTGAAAAGATGATTAAGGGTGCTGGCTACACGCTGGATAAAAGCTGTAAGGATGTCAGGCGGCTTTGTTTTGTCAGTTACGACCCTAAAATTTACGTTAATTATGATGCTGAAGTTTTCCCTATTCCTGAAGCACAAGCAGAAATAAAACCCGCCCCGCCTAAGAAGCCAAAGCCGAAAGCGTTAGCATCGGCTAACAAGGCACTACAACAACAGCCTTTTGATGCTGGCAAAGAATCAAGATTGATCGACCGTTGTTTAAACATTATGAGGGGGGCGACCGCTGGCAATAGGCACGAAGCAAGGCTTAGAGCTGGCAGGCTGGCAGGGGGCTTTATTGCAGGCGGGTTAATAAAGGATGAACAAAAACTATTTTCCTTGCTGTTACAAGTGTCTGACAGCGTGGCAGACGGAGGAACCACCACCGATTCAGAACGTCAAACATTATCTGACGGAATTAGTGAGGGCAAACTAACCCCGTGTGATGACGGCACCCAGTCACAAGGCATTATTGAAGCTACGCTGTTAATGCTTGATGTAGATCAAGCGGCCTGGCTAACCGATGACTTTAAAAATGCCATGCTCAATTATTACTTAACGGACAAGCAAGAATACGAGCGGCTTTATCTCAAGTTACAAAAATGGAAGATTGCCACCCGAGTAGATCGTGAAATAAAGAGCATGGCAAAAAGGCATTACAACACCAACAAAGCCGCACCAAAAGAAGCCCCAGTCCAAACGGGGGAGTATTCAAGCCTTAATATTAAGCCTATAAAGCGAGGCGCGTTAGTCCATACGCACCCAGAAACGGGGGAACAATCCCTAATTATTCAGTCCGCTGGGGCTGTTATTGTCGCTGAATGTTTACGCGATGCCGTGGGCTATTCACAACAAGCTTTATGCTGGCACACATTCACGGGTTCGCATTGGCAAGCCTTGGCAAGTTCTGGGCTAGTCGATACCGCGCTTATTGACTTACTGTACATAGGCGCGGGGGATGTAGGTTTTACCAATGCCTATAAAAACAATGTAAAGGCGTTAATTGCTGATGGTAATTTCCTACCGATACCAGACGGAGAAGCCGGTTTACTGCCCTTTCAAAATGGCTTGCTGGATTATCGAACGGGGGAACTGTACCCAGTAACCCCAAGCACAGCACAGACTTGGAGCTTGCCATTTAATTATGACGCGCGGGCAGACTGCCCAACGATAAAAGCGTGGCTGTTACAGTCCGTTGATAACGATAACGACACGGTTTATTTTTTGGCCGCGTGGTTGGCCGCTTTGTTGCATGGCCGGTCAGATTTACAAATGTTCTTGCACTTGATTGGGAACGGGGGCACGGGTAAAGGCACGTTCATAAGGCTGGCAATTGCCCTTGTAGGGGCTAAAAATACCGCGGCCACCACCTTAAAAGAAATGGAGACAAACCGTTTTGAAACAGCAAATTTTTACGAAAAGCGGTTAGTGATGATTACTGATTCTGATAAATACGGCGCAAGTATCAACACACTAAAGGCGATGACTGGTCAGGATGATTTGAGATTAGAGCGCAAGTACAAACAGCAAACAGGCGGCTTTGTTTATAACGGACTGGTATTTATTGCAAGTAATGAAAGTTTGGCAACCACAGACCACACAAGCGGCCTTGATCGTAGGCGGTCAATGGTTCTTTTTGATCGGCGCGTAACAACCGAAGAAAAGGAAGTTTGGAGGCGGCAAGGCGGGGAGAGTGCTGTACTGCATCGTGAAATGCCGGGGCTTGTTAATTGGCTGTTAAGTTTTTCTCAAGAGGACATTACCCGCTTAATAAAAAACCCGCCGAAACGCACGCAAAAAGCAAATTTTGAAGCGATGACGGACGCTAACCCCATAGCCGAATGGATGACAGATTGTTTATATCCAGCACAAAGCGCGTGGATACAGATAGGCGACAAGCGAGAAATAAGGGGGAGCGGTTTAGAAACTTCTTACGAGAAGTCTGACGAGTGGCTTTATCCGAACTATTTAACGTGGAGTCTAAGACAAAGCAGGCACCCGCTTTCATGTAAAAGTTTTAAGGCCGTGTTAATTGATACATTGAAAACCTTTAAAGTTGTTTTTAAACTTGAAAAAACCAGTAAAGGAAGCGGTTTTTTAGGCATTCGTTTTCGTAAAGATTGGGAGGATATTTATTCAGGTTGGCAGCCTGTAAAGTAAAAGTGATGGGTTGAGTGATGGGTTAAAGCTTTTTAGTGATGGGTTGTCTTTTTACAAAGCCCCGTAGTTACTGGGGTTGTGATGGGTATGACGGGTTGACGGGTATATCTCAACTTTATTTAGAATTTTCAAAAAAAAAACACAGGATATTAATATTGCATACCTTGAACCAGCTAAAACCGTTAAAACATTTTAGCCATTTTAGCCATTTTAGCGGGTGAGGGGTAAGGACATTTACCAAGTAAAACACAAATATTAATGTAGTTAATACCACCGATTTTGCTTATTGATTTGGGTTAATCGGCTATTTTTACCACCTAAAAACCATGAAAAAAACCACACCTTATCCAGCATGGGTTGATTACCATTACAGCACTATCGATATTCGACAGCTTAAAATAAAAGCCAATACGTTTTGGCATATTGTGCGAGTGAATCAAAAAATTGAATACTTGGATGTCACACAAACACCGTTACATTTTGGCGGGTATCGAACATGGTTAGTTTGTCGTTCCTGTAAAAAGAATGTAGTGCAATTATTTGCTGATGCTAATAACGGCATATTTTGCCGGCATTGCTTGCGTCTACGTTACGAGTCCAGCAACGAATCTGCATTACATCGTGATTGCAGGGCTGCGCGAAAGATTAGGGCAAGACTAGACTGGCCAGCAGATTATGGGTTTTTTCAAAGTAGCAGGCCAAAGGGGATGCATGAAACGACATTTAATCGACTGAAAGCAACACATGACCAGCGTTCTAAGCAAGCCGTCATGGTGTTAAGGGCTGGGGGTTGGT
>QYQN01000051.1 GCA_007280895.1 Methylococcaceae bacterium | reverse complement strand
TGACTTACAAAATTAAAAAGTTGTTTTTGTGTTGTTTTCATAATACTTTCACAGTCTCTAACGCTCAGCCAATGGCGTTGGTGAAAGGGAATACGTGCCTAAAGTCACGCCCACTTCACCTCATTCCATGGCTGTTGTAAGGTTTATATTTATCTGTAAACATTAAACGAATCGCGATTTTCTGGCGACATTAGGCAATTTTGCCATGGCAATGTTTGTATTTAAGACCAGAATCACACGGGCAGGGATCATTACGACCAATTTTACTGCTTTCGCGAATAAACGGCGTAGAGGTGGTTTCTGTTTGGTGTTCATTGTCAAGCACATTGGCTGGTAAGTTTGCCGTATCGCTGTTGGGGTCTGCAAACACATGCGGCGCTTGCGCATGTTCAAAGTGCATTTCTTTTGGTTGTTGTCTTTGGTCATCAAGCGATTGCACATCTTCTTCTTGGCGAATCTGTACTTTCATTAGAATATCAACCACTTCAAATTTAATATGTTCCAGTAAACTGGTAAACATTTCAAAAGCTTCACGTTTGTATTCTTGCTTAGGATCTTTCTGCGCATAGCCTCTAAAATGAATGCCTTGGCGTAAATAATCCATGGCGGCTAAATGTTCTTTCCAGCTATTATCAAGCACTTGCAACATTACTGATTTTTCAAAATGATGCAGTACTTCTTCAGTGATTTGGTTGGCACGGTCACGATGCGTATTATCGACTACGCTAACAATATAATGTCGTAAGCTTGATTCTTGAAGTGTATGGTCATCATCTAGTAATTTTTTTACTGGAATGCTAACGTGATATTCATTGTGCAAATGGGTTTCTAATTCCTCAAGCGCCCATTGTTCAATCATGGTTTTAGGGGGAATGTAGTCCGTAATGACTGTGTTAACCACGTCTTCGATAATCATCGAGATGATGTCAGAAATGTCGCTTGCCGCCATTAGCTCATTGCGTTGTGAGTAAATTACCTTGCGTTGATCGTTTGCCACATCATCGTAAGATAAGATTTCTTTACGAATATCAAAGTTTCTATTTTCAACTTTACGTTGCGCATTTTCAATCGAGCGAGTCACCCAAGGATGTTCGATGGCTTCACCATCGCCCATGCCTAATTTTTGCATAAGACCGGCGACCTTTTCAGAGGCAAAAATACGCATTAAGTCATCTTGTAAAGAAAGATAAAAACGTGTTGAGCCAGGGTCGCCTTGACGACCAGAACGACCTCTAAGTTGGTTATCAATACGACGTGATTCATGGCGTTCAGAGCCAATTACGTGCAAACCACCCGATGCCAAGACTTGGTCGTGGCGTGCTTGCCAAGTTTGTTTAACGGCGGCTTTCTCTGCATCAGTTGCCGTTTCTCCTAAGGCTTTTAGTTCCGCATCTAAATTACCACCTAAAACAATATCAGTACCACGACCAGCCATATTGGTAGCAATGGTTACTGCGCCAGGTATCCCTGCTTGTTCGATAATATGTGCTTCGCGTTCATGTTGTTTCGCATTTAGCACTTCGTGCTTGATTTTTTGTTGCGTTAATAAGTGCGATAAACGTTCTGAGTTTTCAATGGAGGTGGTGCCGACTAAGACAGGTTGACCACGTGTTGCACATTCTTTGATGTCTTCAGCAACAGCTTGGTATTTTTCAGTGGTGGTTAAATATACAACATCGCATAAATCGCGACGAACCATAGGGCGGTGAGTGGGGATGACCACAACCTCAAGACCATAAATTTTATTTAATTCGAAGGCTTCAGTATCCGCTGTTCCAGTCATGCCTGATAATTTTTCATACAGACGGAAATAGTTTTGAAAGGTAATGGAAGCAAGGGTTTGGTTTTCGTTTTGAATGGGGACGTCTTCTTTGGCTTCAATGGCTTGATGTAAGCCTTCTGACCAGCGTCTACCAGGCATGGTACGCCCTGTAAATTCATCAACAATAACCACTTCATTGTTCGCGACAATGTAATCAACATCGCGTTTAAATAAAAGGTGACCACGTAACGAGGCATTTAGATAATGCATCATGCGGATGTTGGTGGCATCGTATAAGCTGCTTCCGGCTGTAATTAAGCCCGTTTCAACCATGAGTTGTTCAACGTGCTCATGCCCTATTTCTGTTAAGAAAATTTGTTTGGTTTTTTCATCAACCGTGTAATCGCCAGGAACTTCGGCATTCTCTTCTTTATCTTGCTGCGTTAAAAGAGGCACGATGGTATTGGCTTTAACATAAATTTCTGTACTTTCTTCGGTAGGACCAGAAATTATTAATGGCGTTCTTGCTTCATCAATCAGGATAGAATCGACTTCATCGACCACCGCAAAATACAAATCTCGTTGCACTTTTTGCTCTAAGCTAAACGCCATGTTGTCGCGTAAGTAGTCAAAGCCAAATTCATTATTTGTGCCGTAGGTAATGTCGGCGGCATACGCTTCTCGACGTGAACGCTGATCCATTTGACTAAGGATAACGCCAGTGGATAAGCCTAAGAATTCATAAAGCTTACCCATCCATTCGGAGTCACGTTTTGCTAAGTAATCATTCACGGTGACTACATGCACGCCACGAGCTGGCAAGGCATTTAAGTAAGCGGAGAGGGTTGCCATTAAGGTTTTACCTTCGCCTGTTTTCATTTCAGCAATTTTGCCGTCATTTAAAATCATGCCGCCAATAAGCTGAACATCAAAGTGACGCATACCAAAAACGCGTGTCGAGGCTTCACGAACGGCAGCAAAAGCTTCGGGTAAGAGCGTGTCTAGTTTTTCTCCTTGAGCTAGGCGGTCACGAAACTCTTGGGTTTTGCCTTGCAGAGCGTCATCAGATAATTTTTCGTAGTCCTGTGCCAGTGCGTTTATTTTTTTAACAAGTTTTTTCTTTTTATTTACCAGCCTGTCATTACGGCTTCCTACAACAATTTTAACTAGCTTACCCAGCATGTTTTTTTCCGGTTTGAATTAAAAATGATCGAAATGAGTTGAACGATTATATACTGCACACTGTATTAATTACAGTTAAAACGCCTTATTTAGTCATCTCATGAGCAAATATTTATTTGGCTTTTGTCTTAAATATCATTGTGTTGGTGTATTTTATAAGGTATTTTTAGAGCCTATTATTACTTGCACATAGTTATTATAAAAAAAATAAAATTTAACTTAACGCACTAATTCATTAGTGTTTTTGTCATCATTGCAGGCACTGGGGAGAAAAATTATGAAAGAAACAATTAAAATGTTGTTGAATTATTTCTTGATTGGCATTTTAGCGATCATTCCAATTGCAGTTATTTTACAAATCGTCATCTTTTTAAAAGAATTGGTCTCAGATTTATTTAGTTTTGTTTATGGTTATGCAGACAGTTATTTGTTTACGGTACTGTTTTTTAGTTTAAGTTTTATTATTGTGGTTTTTATAGGCTATAAAATAGTTAAAACGGGTCGTCCTTGGGTCATTACTATTTTTGATCATATTATCGAGAGAATTCCTTTTTTAAATACTATTTATCGGGTATTAAAAAAAGTAATCGGCATGTTTTCTTCTCATGAGCAAAAAATTGCTAAAGAAGTTGTTTATGTTGAATACCCTAGCCCAGGTATTTGGGTGCCAGCGTATGTGACTAATCATTATGAAAATAAATATGTGTTATTTATACCCACCTCGCCAAATCCTACCTCTGGTTTTACAGTTATTGTCGATCAAGCAAAAGTAGTCAATTCAGAAATGGATATTGAAGGTGCCACCAGTTTTATTGTAAGTGTCGGGGTTGATTATGAAATGGCCGCTGAAATGACAAAATTACATTAACATAATGATTTTCTTTGCCTACAATTATTTAGTTGTTAGCAGAGGGTTTTAGCCTAGAGCAGTCTGCCTTTTTATCGTTAATTAATTGACTTTTAAAGCGAGAAAAAATCTTGTTATGTTTTGTATCAACACTAAAAGCTCATGTGGCGTATATACTGAACGTATTATTTTATTAACTAAGCATTAAGGTGATTCATGATACATAAGCAGGCGCAGTATTATTTGCAGCATCTAAAGCAAGATCTTCCCGCAGGGATTGTGGTTTTTTTAGTCGCCTTGCCCCTTTGTTTAGGCATTGCTTTAGCCTCAGGCGCACCCTTATTCTCTGGGTTGATTGCAGGTTTTGTTGGTGGTTTAGTAGTGGCGTGGCTAAGTGGTTCACAAGTCAGTGTGTCAGGGCCGGCTGCTGGACTTACCGTGATTGTGTTTAATGCCATTGCAACCTTAGGCAGTTTTCAAGGCTTGTTAGTTGCGTCATTATTAGCAGGAATTTTGCAGTTAGGCTTGGGCTATTTTCGTGCTGGAATTATTGGCGCATTTTTCCCCTCCTCGGTCATAAAAGGCATGTTGGCGGCGATTGGTTTAATTCTGATTATCAAACAATTACCGCATGCCACGGGTCATAATGAAAGTTATGAAGGTGATGAAAGTTACATGCGTGAAACGGCTGAGAGTAGTTTTTTAGAGTTGTTTGAAGCTTTTAATAGCTGTTCTTTAGGGGCTGTAATTATTAGCGTGGTGGCCTTACTTATTTTATTGCTGTGGGAAAGTAAATGGATAAAGCAGCAGTTTTTTTAAGCGTTAATTCCTGGCCCTTTAGTTGTTGTGTTGTGGGGGATTGGTTTTAATCTGCTGACACCGTTATTTGCCGCTGAGCTAACTTTAGCCAATGATTTTTTAGTGCATTTGTCCATAGCTCAGCAGCCTGCTGATTTTTTTGCAAATTTTATCCAACCTGACTGGTCGTTTCTAAGTAATCCAAAGGTTTACGGAATTGCTGTGACGATTGCTATTATCGCTAGTTTAGAAACGCTGTTAAGCCTTGAGGCCACGGATAAACTAGATCCTTTAAAACGCTTAGCGCCGACTAATAAAGAACTAAAAGCGCAAGGTGTTGGTAATATTATCAGTAGTTTATTGGGTGGTTTGCCCATTACTGCGGTGATTGTTCGCAGTGCAGCAAATATAAACTCAGGTGGAAAAACACGTGTAGCCTGTTTTTTTCATGGTGTATTACTGTTAGGCAGCGTGGCATTTTTTAGTGCCTATTTAAATTTTATTCCGCTTGCCTGTTTAGCTGCGATTTTATTACATACAGGGTATAAATTAGCAAAGCCTGCTCTGTTTATTGAGTTTTATAAAAAGGGTATGAGTCAGTTTTTACCCTTTGTGATCACTATTGTCGCGATTTTATTCACTGATTTACTTATCGGCATTAGCATTGGTTTGGTGATTGGGTTAATTTTTGTTATCAAGGCAAACTACCATGCGGCCATTACACTTATTCAACAAGACAAGCATTACACCTTATTGTTTAATAAAGATGTTACCTTTTTAAACAAAGCATTATTGCGCAAATTTATCTTAACCATTCAGGCACATAGCACAGTCACTATCGATGCTCGACAAGCCAAATTTATTGATCATGATATTGTTGAAACAATTAATGACTTTTTACAAACTGCTGAAGATAACGGGATTACTGTTGAGGTACTTGAGTTATATGGCAAAGAAAGTATGCCCACGCATGAGTCAATCATCATTCAATAACGCGCTGTGTTTTAGCTAACTTATCTGTTTATTCACAAAACGTAAGTCACTCACTATGTCACGAATACCTAAGCCTTCACCAACGCTGTTAGCCTCACTAAAAAACGATATTCCTGCTGGTTTGGCCGTCTTCTTGGTTGCTATTCCGTTATCCTTAGGCATTGCACTGGCTTCCGGTGCGCCCATTTTTTCTGGGTTAATTGCTTGTATTATTGGCAGTTTACTGGTTGCCCCGATAAGCGGCTCGGTACTGGGTATCAGTGGTGCATCAGCGGGCTTATCGGTGGTGGTGTTAGCGTTTATTAAAGAATTTGGTTTTAATGATTTTCTCTTAATTTTGGTGCTAGCGGGTGCTTTTCAAGTGTTTATGGGCTTAGTAAAAGCCGGCGTCATTGCCTATTATTTTCCCTCCTCAGTTATCAACGGCATGTTATCTGGAATAGGGATTATTTTATTGTTAAAGCAAATACCTCATGCGGTGGGCTATGACACAGATTACGAGGGGGATTTGTCTTTTTTTCAAGAAGACAATTATTCGTCTTTGACAGAATTAGCCCACATGCTCAATTTCATCTCACCTGCGGCAATTATCATCAGTGTTATTTCATTGATTGTTTTATTAGCGTGGGAATGGATAAAAAAGCACAATGTGCCCATGTTACGCTGGTTTCCCTCCGTATTAATGAGCGTCATTGCAGGCGTGTTAACTGAGCAGACCATCGCCTATTATTTTCCAGAAAGAGCTTTAAGCACTAATCACTTAGTATCAATCCCTATTATTAGCCACCCGTCAGATTGGCTGTATGAATTACATTTCCCAAGTTTTACACACCTTGATCAACCTGCTATTTACCTTGCAGCGTTAACCTTAGCGATTGTTGCTAGCATAGAAACTTTATTAGCTGTGGAAGCCATTGATAAGTTAGACACGCATAAACGTGTCACCCCTACCAATCGTGAACTGATTGCCCAAGGCATTGGCAACATGACCTCAGGCTTATTGGGCGGGATTCCTTTAACACAAGTGATTATTCGCAGTTCATTCAATATAAAAATGGGCGCGAAGTCTAAAGTCTCAGTGTTGTTTCAAGGTGGGTTAATGTTGTTAACCGTGGTATTTATTCCTAATTGGCTTAATCAAATTCCTTTAGCAAGCTTAGCCGCGATATTAATTGTCTTTGCGTATCGCTTAATGCAACCAGCATGGATTGTGATTGCCTACCGTGCAGGGGTTTATCATTTTGTGCCCTTCTGCGCGACAGTATTGGGTTTGGTGTTTACCAATATGCTCACCGGTATTCTTATTGGTTTATCAGCCGCGTTGTTTGCCATCTTATTAGAAAACTATAAAACCTCGTTTTATTTGCGGGAGATGCACATTGGCAATAAAATTATTTTACGGCTTGCAGAACATGTGTCATTTTTAAATAAAGCAAATATTAAACAAACACTTGAGCAATTGCCCGCAGATTCAAAAGTGATTATTGACGCGACGCGATCAAAATATATTGATTATGATATTTATGAAATTATTCAGAATTTTAAACAAGAAGCGTTGTTTAAACGCATTCAGTTAACCATTGAAAACTTGCGTGGCTTTGGCGTGTTACCTGACCTGATAACGGCGCGTCCACCAACGTATCAAGATCAGCAATCGCTTACGCCGTGGGATGTTTTAGAGCTTTTAGAACAAGGTAACGAGAATTTTGTTAATAATTTAAAAGCAAATCGTAATTTATTAGAGCAAATCAATGATACGCGTCAAGGTCAATTTCCTATGGCGATTATTTTAAGCTGTATGGATTCACGTACTTCAGTGGAATTGATTTTTGATCAAGGTTTAGGCGATGTTTTTAGTGTGCGCGTTGCAGGCAATGTTATCAATCCTGATATTTTGGGCAGTATGGAATTTGCTTGTAAACTCGCTGGCACAAAATTAATTGTTGTCTTAGGGCATACCCATTGTGGTGCTATAAAAGGCGCTTGTGCACAGGTTAAATTAGAGCATTTAACCCAAGTATTGGCTAAAATTGAACCCGCCATTAGTGCAGTCAATACAGAACATAATATTAGCATCACTTCTGATGCTAATCATGAATGGGTTCAGCACGTTGCGAATAAAAATGTAGCGCTCACGGTTGCGCATATTTTGCAAGAAAGTCACTTACTCAACGCAATGGTGAACGCGGGTGATATTGCCATTGTTGGGGCAATGTATGATATTGAAACCGGTGAAGTGACCTTTAATGCACCTGTTATTGCTGGTGCAGCATAACAACTTAATCACCTACGCAACAGGGTTTGAGACGGCTAGCATAGCTTAAGTAATCGAACAAAAGCTCTTAAACCAAGGTGGGTGTTGCGCCCACTACTCGCCCATAAAGTTAATCAACTTATGAGCACTTATTTACTCATTTTATTTAGCCATTTTTATTTATCTAATGCTTACTTCACAGATTGTTGGGTACCTTGCGGCCACCTTAACCACCGCGTCATTTTTACCACAGGCGATGTTAACAATTAAAACGCGTGATACAGACGGCTTATCATTAACGATGTACAGTCTTTTTACGATGGGAGTGTTTTGCTGGCTTATTTATGGAATTTATCTTGGCGATAACGCCATAATTGTTGCTAATACGGTGACGTTTTTATTAGCAGTTTCGATACTTTCATGCAAAATTTATAATTCATTTTTTAAGAAAAAGTCGGATTAATCTGATCGCATTTAACTTAATCACTCAATAAAAATTGTATGACACATAGAATTACGCTTACCCGTTTTATTATTGAACAACAATGTGAACTTACCGAAGCGTCAGGTACTTTTACGTTATTACTTAATACTATTGTGACGGCCTGTAAACAGATCGCCACTAAAGTTAACCGTGGCCAGCTTATTGGTGTGCTGGGCAGCGCAGAGTCAGAAAATGTCCAAGGTGAAGTACAGAAAAAATTAGATCTCATCACGCATGACATTATGGTCAATGCAGTGAATTGGACCGGCCATCTTGCTGGCATGGTGTCGGAGGAAATCGATGAGTTTATTCGCATACCAGCACCTTACAAAAAAGGTAAATATCTGCTGTTATTTGATCCCCTAGATGGCTCTTCCAATATTGATATTAACTTATCCGTCGGCACGATTTTTTCTGTGTTACGTTGCCAAGAGGGTGTGGAACCTGAGCTTAACGATTTTTTACGTCAAGGGTTTGAACAAGTCTGTGCCGGCTTTGTTGTTTATGGCCCCTCCACAATGCTCATGTTAACGACGGGGCAGGGCGTAAATGGTTTTACTTTAGATCAGGATGTGGGCGAATTTATTTTAACCCATCCCGCCATGAAAATTCCTGAACAGACCAGTGAGTTTGCTATCAATATGTCCAATCAACGGTTTTGGGAAGCGCCCGTGCAACGCTACATTAATGAATGTATGCAAGGCACAGAAGGCCTTCGCGGTCGAGATTTTAATATGCGCTGGATTGCTTCATTTGTGGCAGACGGCTATCGAATTCTGACCCGAGGCGGGGTATTTTTATACCCCTTAGATTCGCGTAATCCCCAGCAACCTGCCAGATTACGCTTGCTGTATGAAGCCAATCCTATGGCGTTTATCATTGAACAAGCCGGTGGACTCTGTATTACTGGGAAGGAACGTATGTTAGATATTATTCCCAGTCGTTTGCATCAACGTGTTCCAGTCATGATGGGCTCAAAGGATGAAGTCGAGCGCCTCTTAGCGTATCACCAAGAACAACAATGCGGCTAAGCCATGCCTTTAACGCGCACCAAATAAAGCCGTGCCAAGGCGTACCCAGGTGGCACCTTCTTTTATTGCCGCAGCGAGATCACCCGACATACCAAAAGAAAAGCAATCAAGCGTAAATTTATCAAGGGCTTGAGTCGCTTGATATAGCCTTTGGTAAGGGTAACATTGCAAGTTAAAATCAGTTTCTGGTGCAGGAATAGCCATCACGCCGCGTAACTGTAGCTTAGGTAAGCTGGCGATATGTTCACACGTGCGCTGTAACGCGTCCAACGCTATACCAGATTTACTGGCCTCAGCACTAATATTAACTTGCAAGCAAATATTTAACGGTGCCAAGGTGCTAGGGCGTTGCTGACTAAGCCGTTGTGCAATTTTTACAGAGTCAACGCTGTGCACCCAATCAAAATGCTGCGCAATAGCTTTAGTTTTATTGGCTTGAATAGGGCCAATAAAATGCCATGTAATATCAAAAGCACCAAGTAACTGTTGTTTTTGTCGCGCTTCTTGTACGTAATTCTCACCAAAATGTCGTAATCCTGCCTGATAAGCCGAGGCTATTGTGGAGGCTGATTGGGTTTTACTGACCGCTAATAAATTAACAGCATGCGGTGTGCGTTGATAGCGCGCTTCAAGTTCAGTAATGCTGTGTTGAATAGCAGTGATGCGTTGCGTAAGAGAGGTGTGCATAAGTGACTAAAGTAACAAGAGTAAAGGTTAACAATAATTATTAGAAAGCGGCTTAGTCATCGTGGCCTAAGCTTCGCTGCTTTTTTAAAGAGGGGCGCAAAATACTGACCAATAAAACATTCCGTAAGCACAAAATTGTTCAGTGTAAAAAGCATATAAATAAACTATGGTATAGAGATCGGTAAATTTTATTTTAACAACGAGAACACAATGGACATTAGTGAATTATTAGCTTTTACAGTAAAAAATAAAGCCTCTGACTTACATTTATCGGCAGGATTGCCGCCGATGATTCGAGTCGATGGCGATATTCGTAAAATTAATGTGCCGGCCTTAAGTCATAAAGACGTGCATGGGCTGATTTATGACATTATGAATGATAAACAGCGACGTGATTATGAACAATTTTTAGAAACGGATTTTTCTTTTGAATTACCTGGCGTAGCACGTTTTAGGGTGAATGCCTTTACACAAGAACGTGGCGCAGCAGGGGTGTTTAGAACTATTCCTGCAAAAGTCATGAGCCTTGAAGAATTAAATGCCCCCCCGTTTTTTCAAGAGTTATGTCAAAAACCACGTGGCTTAATTTTAGTGACTGGACCTACGGGATCGGGTAAATCAACAACGTTAGCCGCGATGATTAATTTTATTAACAATCATGAATACATGCATATTTTAACGGTTGAAGATCCCATAGAATTTATCCATGAGAGTCATAAAAGTTTAATCAATCAACGGGAAGTGCATCGTGACACGCTTGGCTTTAATGAAGCGTTACGCTCAGCACTAAGAGAAGATCCTGATGTCATTTTAGTCGGTGAGTTACGCGACTTAGAAACCATCCGCTTAGCCTTAACCGCTGCAGAAACAGGTCATTTAGTGTTTGGCACCTTACATACCACGTCGGCAGCAAAAACCATTGATCGTATTATCGATGTGTTTCCAGCGGCAGAAAAAGACATGATTCGTTCGATGTTATCGGAATCGTTGCAAGCTGTTATCTCCCAAACGTTAATCAAGAAAATTGGGGGGGGCAGATTAGCCGCGCATGAAATTATGGTGGGTACCTCAGCAATTAAAAACCTGATTCGTGAAGCCAAGGTGGCGCAAATGTATTCGGTGATTCAAACAGGTCGTCAAGAAGGTATGCAAACCTTAGATCAAAACTTAAAAGAGCATGTCGATAGCGGTTTAATTACGGCAAAAATGGCCATGACCAAAGCCGTAAATAAAAACATGTTTTTATAGACCTATTATTTATCTTGAGAAGATTATCCTGTGGAAAATAACTCATTACTTGATCCAATCTTTGATTTAATGGTGCAAAAAAAAGCATCTGATTTATTCATCGTAGCAGGACGCGCGCCCACGTTAAAAGTAGATGGCATATTGCTGGAGATTTCCAAAAATATCCTGACGCCAGACCAAACCGTAAAAATAGTGCACAGTATTATGACTGCGCGACAAATTCAGGAATATGAAGCCTCGCGCGAGTGTCAGTTTGCGATTGGCGTAAAGCATGTTGGACGTTTTCGAGTCAGTGCATTCACTCAGCGCGACTCTGCCGGCATGGTGTTACGACGCATTGAGAATGTTATTCCTACACCTGAAGCATTACACTTGCCGCAGATTTTTAAAGATGTAATTATGGAAAAACGTGGTTTGATTTTATGTGTAGGCGGCACGGGAACAGGCAAATCAACCACCATGGCATCACTTATTCAATACCGTAATCAAAACAGCAAAGGGCATATCATCACTATCGAAGACCCTATTGAATTTCAACATCAGCACTTAGGCTGCATTATTACGCAACGTGAAGTAGGCATTGACACCGAATCGTATGAAATCGCTTTAAAAAACACCTTACGACAAGCACCTAATGTGATTTTAATTGGTGAAGTGCGTAGTAAAGAAACCATGCAAAATGCCATAAGCTTTGCAGAAACAGGGCATCTGTGTTTAACCACACTGCATGCAAATAATGCTAATCAAGCTTTAGACAGAATCTTGCATTTTTTTCCTGAAGAAATGCATCATCAAGTATTAATGGATTTATCGTTAAATGTACGGGCAATTTTTGCGCAACAATTAATCAAACGACTTGATGGTGCAGGCAGTTATCCAGCAATAGAAATTTTACTTAATACGCCTTTGGTAAGAGATTACATTCGTAAGGGTGAGATTGATAAAATTAAAGAAGTGATTAAATCGTCCCGTGAACAAGGAATGCAGACCTTTGATCAAGCTCTGTTTGATTTATATAGCTCAGGAAAAATTAGCTACGATGACGCCTTGGATTCAGCAGATTCAAAAAATGAGTTACGTTTAATGATTAAATTAGGCAGTGCCACTACCTCAGTGCAAGAGAATCAGGGCATGAAGCTGGTTAATGACGATTGAGGCTAAAAAATCGTTATTAGCTGACGTTACGCAGTAACGTGTTTTGCTTCCCGTTTGCCGCGCGTAACATCAGTTATTAGGTACGCATACATTATGCCCAGTTCATACTGAGCGTTGCTGGAAGCTGGTATATACCATACAAACTACGCTATAATTCAAACTTTTGTTCTTCGCTACACAACAACAGAAGCTCGCACTGATAACGAATAATTAAGCGTACAGAAGGTTTGAAATGATTACCCCCCCCCACGTATATCAAAAGAGTTCAATAAAATCAATAATTTTAAGGCGTATTATCATGTTTAAAGCCTATTCTAAGCGGATTAAATTTTCCATAATCACAAGCTTATTTACCTTATTATTCATCGTATTTTCGTTAAGCCTCTCCGT
>QYQN01000151.1 GCA_007280895.1 Methylococcaceae bacterium | reverse complement strand
CTAGGGCGTGCGCTTGTTGTTGTTGCGCAATCTGCAATGCGCGGCGCCACGCTTGAGTTATTTGTTTCAGCGGAGGGTTTGCTTGCATTAATAAACATTGGCCTTGTAAACGATACACCTCACTTGCCAATAAATATTCGTGCTTAAGCTCTATGTTTACGATGGCGGCATCAATGTATGTCAAGGCTTTATCAAAAAGCCCTTGATCGTACAATCTGTTAATTAACCATAGTAATGGGATAATATTACTGCTCCCTCCCTCACAGTCTAGGTTATCGATTAATAGCATTAAAGATTCTGCACCCTCTGGTTTGGTCACTGTTATCGCTCGAATGCCTTGCCAAATCTTCACAAACTGCTGAGTAAAAACTAGATCGTACTGATTAGCGAGTGCAAGCGCCTGTTTAGCTAAAGCATCACACAGTAAATACCGTTTCATCCAACTATTAAACACGATACTTAAACACAGCACCCCTGCGTAACTGGGGGGATGCTGTAAATTATGGGCAGCACTCATAATCGAGGTGTGCATCTGAAGCGCTTGGGCTTTTTTATTTTGCGCCCACCACACTAATATCAATAAACCGCCACTTAATAAGTAGGTATTTTCATTGCAAAACGTCAGCATTTCTTGATGGTGGTGGGGTTGATAAGCGCACATTGCCGCTTCTAAAAAGTTAGCGGCTTGGCTTAAATCACCACGCTGTAGATGACAATAGCCACTGACATACTGGGCTAATTGCTGGTGAATAGTATGTTTATTATGCTCCGCCACATGCGCTAATTGCTCAACTTCAGCTAAAGAGTTTTGGGCTCCATGTTGTGCAATATTGACTAAGCACCGTCCCCATAAGGCTTTAAAGCGACCATTACGATCCCCTAATTCTTCACATAAGACTAAAGCTCTTATAAACATACGCTGCGCTTCTGTGCAGCGATAACCATAGGTTGTTAATAAGACTGCGCCTAAATGATTGACTAAAATCGCTTCAAGATTATTTAACACGATATAGGCTTCTTTATGGTCGGGCAACTGTTCAAAGTTCGTATACAAGATGCTTTCCATGCGCTCTCGCACTGGGTCTTTTGGCAATGTGGTTAATTCATGTAAGCCTGCATAAAAATAATCAATGGCGCGTTGATTTGCCGAATTATCTGTTGCGTGTAACCCTGCCTTAAGCCAAAACCACAAAGCGTCTCGCTTGGCCTGTGCTGCTGAAAAATGTTGAGCAATATGCTCTGGATAGCGCGTTACATGTTCAGGAAGATTTTTTTGCATCATCAGTGCAAGCTCATGATGAACGAGACGCCGATCTGCTTTCGTTTGCGATTGATAAGTGGCTTCTTGGGTTAAGGCATAATTGAATTGATAGGTATTTTTTTTAACTAAAATTAGCACGCCCGCTTCTAGCGCATGCTGTAAGTCTTCGGCTAAATTGTTTAATGACGGTCGGCAATAATGCAACCACGAGGAATCGAATTCACGTCCAATTGTTGCGGCTAACTGCAAGGTTTTTTTTGCCCTGCCTAACCCATCAATGCGTGCAGCCAAGCTATCTCGCAATGATGTTGGCAGTGCCTGTGTTGTAGCCTGCTTACTAAGCGCTTCAAGATACAGAGGCACGCCATCAGCACGCTCAATAATGCGCTGTACGGTTTGTTCAGGCAAGGTGCTGTCAAGGTGATACAGCATCTTAAACGCATCATGCGGCTTAAGTGGCAATAATTTCAAACGCACGTTAGGCAATTTTTTTACGTTTTTGCGCTGTCCAGTGCGAACCGTAAAGAGCATAAAAAAACCGTTAGTGGCCATGCTATGAAAGCGTCTAAGTAGACCCTGGGTGTCGCTATCTAAACAATGCGCATCCTCAATAACAAAGACGACTGCTTGCGCCTGCGCCTGCCTGAGCAACACGAGGTACAGTATTTTTTCTATATAGGCTTGATACATGGTGACTTTCCTACGCGCTTCTTTGGACAGCTCATAAGACGCAGATAAACAAAATAAATCTGCTAAAACTTGGCTGACATTTTCATCTATCTCGGTCGTTGCATGTTTTTGTAAGTACGCGTGTAATGTTGCTACACTGACCTCTGGCGTCGTTTTAGTGGTGAGTCCTAGCCATCCTTTTAACATCTGTAACAACGGATAATAGGGCGTTTGACTGAATTCTTGTTGACCGCGTAACATAAAGATTTGATGATTACTTTCTGCTACATACGCAACTAAGGCAGTCATCAATCTGGTTTTACCCACCCCTGCCTCCCCTTCAATCACCACACTTTGCGAAGCACCTAACTGCACAGCGTGCCAAAGCTGTACTAATTTTGTCAGCTCTGGTTGACGACCGATCAGCGGGATTAAGTGACTAACGCTAGGCTGTAAGCCGTTGCTTTCTTGATGCACGGTATACAAAGAAATAGTCCGCGCTGCGCCTAACACCGCCCGCTCACCGAATAAGGTGCAGTCAAAATAATGCCCCACCACATCATAACTCGTTTGGCTGATGACAACCGTGGCCGTGCTGTCGTTATTCAGCAAGTGCATCGTTTGCTTAGTAAGTTGCCCTGACATATCAGGGATCTGACTATTTTCTTTACTGACCAGCAAGCCTGTGTGCACAACACACTTTACCGAAACCTGAGCTGTATTTTTTTCAGCCATTGCCAAGGCGGCGTGTACGGCTTTACGCACCGCGTGTTCCTGAGCATTTGGATAGCCAAAATAGGCCAATACGCCTCCACCGTGAATAGGCACCAAAAAGCCCTGATAAAATTTGATCAGCTGTTCCGCATGTGCGTGCAGGGGTTGCAGTATAAGTAACGATTCCTCTGCATCTGCATCATCGAAGCCCTCTACGCTAAACTCAAGGTACAACACCGTGACTTGGCGCAACGCCATGACGCTCGTATCTGTTGCTGGAATAGCAGGCACCACCTTGACATCAAGGGGCAGCATACCGTGCTGTTGAATTCTGGCAATTAACTGCTGGGTACTCGTCTGAGGCAAGGCATCTAATTCTGTTTTTAAAATCTGACGGCACAATTCATATTGATGAAGCGCTGAGCTGATGTTGCCATCGAAGGCGTATAACATAATCACTAAAGCATGGGCTGTTTCATTCCAAGGCTCTATTTCGGTTAAACGAAGGGCAAATTGCAGCGCTTTAGGATGATTTTTTAGCTGCTGGTAATGTGAGGTGAGTTGCTCTAGCAATATAACAGCTCGACGCTGATGAACTATGCGTTGACGTTGCAACCATGTCATAAACACCTCACATTCAGGTAACACCACACCACACAAAAATTCACCTTGATAGAGCGACGAACGCTGTTCGTCGCTAATTAAAAAATAGCCTGGGTCATCTACAAAATCAAAATCTTTACCCATAAAATAGAGCACATCAACGTATACATTAGGAATAAAGCGCAGCGTATTTTTAGTTGCTTCAAATAATACTTGCCCACTAGGGACTTCCAATGATTTACGTAACTGTGACAAGGCGCGCCGTAAATTGGCTCTCGCCACAGGCAAGTTTTCATTTCCCCAAAACAGGTCAGCAAGAAAATCACGGGTAAAAGTTTGCTCATGCTCTACAACCAAATACGCCAATAACGCACGCATTTTTATATACGCTAAGCTCGCTATCGCATTATTTTTTAAAATAATTTTAAAATCACCTAAAAACAATATTTTAAGGTCATTTTTTGAGTTTTTAATAAACATTTTTAGTGAAAAAAGGACTAAATTTTAACTTTTATTGGACGTTAGTAGGACGGTGGAATGATATAGTGATTTTAATAAAAAAGTTCCCTTTTATTTATTATGCTTTAACTGTATGATGAACTTTGTTACATAAACATTACAAACAACCAATCTGATAATTGAGGCTATTTCAATTACAGGACTGAACACTTTGATCTCATAAGGAGCGCAGCATGACTGACAAAAAATATAGACTGGTCACACGAAATGATTTAGATGGCTTGATTTGTGCCGTGTTATTGAAAGAAATTGACTTAATTGATGATGTATTATTTGTGCACCCAAACGACATGAATAATGACCTGATCCAGATTAATTACAATGACATTACCAGTAATCTGCCTTATCAAGAACACGTTCACTTAGCCTTTAATTATATCAATACCGTGCATGATTTTGCCTCCGCAGAAACCAATATTATTGATGTCAACGCACATTCATCAGCCCATGTAGTGTACAATTATTTTGGTGGTGTTGAACGCTTTAATGCAACGTGGGAAGAAATTGTTAACGAAGTAGATAACCATAAAAGCGACTTACTTAGCAAAGAGAATTTATTAAATACTAAAGATAATCAAGCACTAAGCGTTTTATTTAATCCAAAAACTGGTTTAAACAGCTTTAAAGAGTTTAGTGTTTCCAACTTTTTTCTTATGGCAAATTTATTTGATTTATGCAAAACCTATCATCTTAACGATGCCTTAGATGCCGATTGCCATAGTGAAATGGCTCAAGCAAATTCGCCTATTCATCCCTTAAATATTTTAGGCTTAGGTTTAGGGGCTAAGGCAACACGCATTAAAGTCAGTTAGGGCTTATTGTCTTTACATTAACCCAAAAAAAACCGCTCAACGGAGCGGTTTTTTTGTTTACATTAGCCCTAAAAAAGCAGCTGATGGCTCCACCCAAACCAACTCACCTTCTTGTACACCGGCATTCTCAAGTGGTAAAACAATTAGGCAGTTACTTTTAGCCGCTGAGCCAAAACGATGCGAACCTTGCTTTCCTGACGTTGCCACCCATAATCGTCCAGCTTCATCTTGACGCAACAGGCCACACTGAAATTCCATGCGTCCTGGCATTTTTTTTAAATCCGTGGTGCACGTAGCTAGCAACCGAACGGGCGTTATAGTTTGCATACTGGCAAGATAATATAAGGCTGGCTGCACTAATTGCTTAAACGTAATCCATACAGCAATTGGATTACCTGGCAAGCCAAAAAAATAACTTTCGCCCAATGTACCAAACGCAAAAGGCTTGCCCGGTTTCACGGCTACTTTCCAAAAATTTACCTGACCACAGTCTGTTAAGACTTCTTTACAATAATCTGCTTCACCTACTGAAACGCCTCCTGTAGTGATAACAACATCATGATGCTCAGCTGCAGCCAATAAGGTTTCTGTTAGTTGCTGCTTATTATCAGGAATTACACCGCCATGAGTGCAGTCAAATAAAGGTGAGACCAGTAGTCCTTGCAAAAGCGTCAGATTGCTCTCATAAATTTGCCCCAAGTGCAGCACACTGCCGGCTTCGCAGCACTCGTCACCTGTGGAAAAAAAGATGACTTTTACTTTTCTACGCACTCGCACCGACGTTTTTCCTACTGCGGCAAACAGAGCTAAATCAAGTGCGGATAACACCTGACCACGGCGACCAATTTCACTGCCTAACGGAATATCTTCGCCTGCTTGGCGAATGTTTTCAAAGCATAAGGTATCTTTTGGAAAAATAATACGTTCTTGTTGGCATTCAACATGCTCCTGCATGATGACCGAATCACACGCCTCTGGCACCACTGCTCCAGTAAAAATACGCACACATTCGCCGGTATGCACACTGCCTGTAAAAGGCCGACCAGCCCAAGAGGTGCCAACTTGGCGCAAACTAAACGCACGCCCAGTTAACACATCAGCACTGGCAAACGCATAGCCATCCATAGCTGAATTACGCGCTAACGGCAAAGCACAAGGCGCAACGTCTGTATCATCAAGCACTCGACCTAAAGCCTGCCTAAGAGGAATATCTTCTACCTCAGTGACAGCAGTAATCGCTTCCCACATGTTAGCCAAGGCTGTTGCTAGGCTTAATAAAGGCTTGTCGCTTTGACTGCACACATCAATGGACGCTTGTTTGGGCATTATTTACACCATTTAGCTAAACGTTTACCTAGCTCTGCTAAGCCTAAAATTTCTGAGGGCACACCTGCATCAATAATAGCGCCTGGCATACCATCGACCACACAACTGGACGGTTGCTGCACTAAAATGGGTGTATGTTTAGCTTGTAAGGCGAGCGCACCTTGCAAACCATCGTTACCCATCCCCGTCATCACCACGGCAACCACGTTGACAGAAAGACTCAGGGCAGAATTAAACAAAACATCTGCATTAGGATGAATAGGCGCGCTTTCGACAAGCTTTTCATAAACCATTAATTTACCCAAAAAAGGCTCGCGCACCACGCAATCTTTTCCACCCGATGCGACAACAATCATCCCGGGCGTTAAAATCATGCCGTTTTCACTTTCTACGACATTTAAGCCTGTTTCAAAACGCATGTGATCGGCAAAACCACGCGTAAAAATAGCGGGCATGTGCTGAGCAATTACCATGGGACAACTGATTGCCCCCATATTTTTTAGTAAAATAGGCATGGCAGCAGGGCCACCCGTTGACACTGCCACCACCACTAAACCTACTTTTCCGATGGGTGTTATTCTTTTTTCGGTAGGGAGAAGAGGGATAAACGAGGCGGCCGGCGGCTTCATTCTTGTTCCATGCTGTGCGTACCAAAAACGAATTTTTTCAACCAATTCTTCGGCAATCTGACCAATGTCTAATTGCACAAAAGAGGAATCTTTGGAGATAAAATCCACCGCACCTTTTTCTAAGGCTTCAATGGTTGTTAACGCTCCCCGACTGGTTAAACTGCTGATCATAATAATGGGACATGGCACACTTTGCATAATCGCTTGAGTGGCTGCTAGTCCGTCCATTTCGGGCATTTCAACATCCATAGTAATCACATCTGGACGCAACTCCTGAGCCATTCGTAAGGCACAAAGACCATCTTTAGCTTCTCCCACCACGATAATATCGTCGCAATGTTCCACCATTTTACGTAACGCAATCCGCATAAAAGCAGAGTCGTCCACTATAAGTAATCGAATCATTACGCCGCCAAATTTAAAGGTTCTAACGTTAAGATTGACAGCAACTTGCCATTTAAGCGCCCCACTGCCGTGATATATTCTGTACTCGCGTGCTTTACAGCTTCTATGTCGGTGTCAGGCAATTCAAGCACCTGCCCAATACGATCAACCATCACTGCCAAAACGCCATCACTGAGACGCACCACTAAAAATGCGGTGGCGGCCGTTTGGGTACTTAAGCCCATGATACGTCGTAAATCCACCACTGGTGTTACTGCTCCTTGTACTTGCACAACGCCAGATAATTCTGCACTTCCGCCTGGCACATCGGTGTATTCACGATATTCCTCAACGCGTTCGATAATATGCAGTGGTAAGGCGCAATATTCTGACCCCACAAAAAAACTTAATAGGCGCTGCTTAGTGGCCGTGCGATCAAGCTTGGCTTCGGTATGATTTTGGACGATAAACTGGCAATATTGCTCTAACCGTTGGCGTGTAATCAGCCCTTCGAGGCACAATAAACCTGCCATTTTACCTTGCTTGTTAATTAGATAGCCTTCAAGTTCAAGCCCTAACTCAGCTATTTGTAAGGCATCTTTGCTAAAACGTTCAATCCCTAAGACTTTATCAACCAAGAGCGCCAGCTTCATGCCTTGAACCTCAACAACAACCATTTGCAACTCAACACTGGCTAATGAATGCCCTAATAAACGACCTAAGGATAAAACTAATAAAGGTGCATCTCGTAACAAAGCTAAGCCGGCAATTTCATTATTGGCATGAGGTAAAGGCGTAAGCGTTAAGACGTCAACAATTTCACCCACATCAGGTAAGCGCAAAGCGTATTGTTCATGGTTACACTCAAGCATTAGACAAGAAAAATCTTCGTGACTGTCCACCGCCTCAGTATGCATTTCTTCTAAACGACTCGTGGAGCCAAGTAATTGCCCACCTTTTAAATTAATCTCAAGCTCAGGTAATTGCTCTAATGCAAAGATACGTGTATCTAATAACAAAACCACCTTATCTCGCCATTGAAATTCAGCAAGCATTGCCTCTTTATTTTTTACCTGAAAAGGTGAGGTAGCGGTGCTATTTTTTTCAACGCAATAACTCAAGGCTTCGTCATTAATAAAATCTTTACTCATGACTTTTTCAATATGCACCGCCACCGTGGCGGTTAAGGTCGTTACAATAAGCAAACTGCCTTGAGTTATAGGTAACGCTAAGGTCATTTCAAGTAACCGAGCAGCATCTATTTGTAAGACCACTCGCCCTGCAACATTAACCAAGCCATCAACATACGCTGGGGCAAAAGGCAATGCAGTGACGGGTAATGGATCAAGGACTTCTACAATATCGTGTGTGGGTAACGCAAAATACTGTTGATCTAACTCAAAAATGACAACATCCATTTTATTTCCTAGTGGTGAGTTTATAATTATTTATGGGTCTAGCGAAGGACGTAAGGCGAACTTTATTAGCCTTTTAATCCTTGTAAAATAAGCTAAATCAGTCTCATCTTAGCGCTTTACCAGCTTTTGGCTCAAAGGTGGGGAGTTTGCTATGTCTAAATGATCACCATTTTGAGCCGTCACATACAGTCCTTTTTTAATCGCCTAAGCCGCCACATTGTTGGGTATCACCAACCCCGCGACCGCACCTAAAATACGATTTTTTTCATAGTGAGGCAGTAAGTGTTCATTGACCTCATCAATACTTAAATTACTTTTACATTCAAGGGCAACCGTATCGGTGTCTTGAAACATTCGCTTGGTTTCTTGTAACAAACGACCAGTGTCTTTCTGACCAATAGATAATGCTTTGATTAACCACAAAAGATCCTCATACATTACTTGGCTAATCGTCATGATGTATTTCTCCTCACGGCTGTGATGACATATAAATGAGTCGTAATGGAGCTCAATCATTCGGCTGCATACGCTACGCTATTCCTCCCTCCACGCTGTAAATTACATAAACGGCTAACTGACCACCGTGCGCTCACCCTAGCTAAACTAGCTTGCTTATTTTCTTACGTACCAACAACCACCACGACCAAACTGACGCTCATAGCGTTCTGGCCAAAACTGTTCATCAGTGCCTCCTAAAATTAACACACCCTTAGGATCTAAGGCACGATAAAACAATTCTTGCACTTGCCGTTTAGTATTCTGTTGAAAATAAATCATCACATTTCGACAAATCACTAAATCAAAATTGGTCTCAGGCGGTAAATGCGCTAATAAATTATGCTGCCTAAAGTTCACCAAACGTTTCACACTGGCATGTACTTGAAAATAATCCACCCCTACTAGCCCTTGATTAACCGCTGTATGTTTTTCAAAATATTTCCAATAATCTGTGGGCATATCACGAAAAGCCCCCATACCAAAATTTGCATAAATACCTTCTTTCGCAAAGCGCAGGACTTGGCGCGACACATCAGTACCAAAAATTTCAATCTGCCAACACGGTCGAATCACCACCGTACCATTTGTTTGCCACGCCGCCTCGCCTTTCGCCAACAAAATTTCTAAAATTAACATAGCAATATTGTAGGTTTCTTCACCTGTTGAACAACCTGCCGACCAGATTTTAAGGTGATAACTACCTTGACTAATTTGGGTATTAATCAAATTTGGCAAAATATCATCCATCAACATTGCCATCATGGGTTTATCACGAAAAAAATAGGTTTCATGTACAGTTAAAATTTCCACCAAAGACAACCATTCGTTGTCTGTAGCGGGCAAAGCAAGCAGTTGATTTACCCACTCTGACAACGCCTCATCAGGCAAAACTTCTAAAATACGCTCTAATTTTCGCTGCACTTGTTGCGAGGGATGAATACCAAAATGTTCTTCAACTAAGGTCATCAAACGATTAATGTAGCCTTGCTTACCTAACACACCGGGTAAACAGGAAAGGAGTAAATCGGTCATAACATACCTAAAAATATGAACACACGTTGTTTAATATAAGCGGCAATAAATATAACTTCACAAAAATTTAATAGCTGCGACCACTATTCCGCCAACTGAAATTGTCGTGGCAAATGACCACATCATAAAATGATCAATACGCGACGCGAGCAATTCAAAACGCTTATCAACTTGTTCAAAACGCTTATCAATTTGCTCAAAACGCTTATCAATTTGCTCAAATTGTTTCGCTGTTTCCAATTTAGCTTGCTCAAAACGCTTATCCATATCTTCGCGCAAGGCTTTCATTTCAGAACTTAATCGCTCATTCATATTTTGCATTTCACGACTTAGCCGTTCATTCATGCTTTGCATTTCAGCACTCAAACGAGTATCTAAGTTTTTCATATCTTCACGCAACTCAATATCTAAATGGGCAAAGTGATTCGTTTGAGCCTTCAAAACTAACAAGGTCATTTGCTCAGGTGCAATCGCTTCACTATTGCCAATTTGCTCCATTGCTTTTCTTGCTTGTTCATTCAGCCAATCTTCAAAAACTTTATCATTAAACATTTACCCTCCTCTAATTGCCTAAACCTACTTAACAGCCATGTGGCGAATATGTCAAATTACGCCTCCCCCCATGGGCTTACACGCTAAACTTGTCAACCGCTTTACGCGTTGTATCGGCAATTCTTGAAAGCTCGATGACGGTAGCTGTTATTTGCTTAGAGGCGGCGGCGTTGTTTCCTGCAATTTTATTTAAACTTGCCACATTAGCATTGATTTGATGAACCGCTGCACTTTGCTCTTCTAAAGCGGCAGATATTCGTTGCAACATACCATCTGTTTGCACGGCACCTTGTTCAATTTTATCTATATCAACGCTAAATTCTCGTACCGACGCTACGGCACGATTAGCATCAGTCACGGCTTGCTGAACTAAATGAGCAATTTCTTGGGTACTTTCGGCACTGCTCGCCGCTAATTTACCCACTTCATCTGCAACCACGGCAAAACCACGCCCATGCTCGCCGGCACGCGCCGCTTCAATGGCTGCATTCAAGCTTAGTAAATTGGTTTTGTTGGCAATCTTTTCAATAACGTCGGTGATTTTATTAATCTTTTCAGAATTTACTGCAATGCTAGTAACCACCTCGACCATGCGTTCCATCTTTAATTTGCCATCACGCACAATGTCTACCGACGCTTGTGAATTTTTACTGGCTGCTTCCGTATTATTGGCCACATCAGTAACGGAGGTAGCCGTCTGCCTAATCGCTGTTGCTACTTGACTAATCGCGTGCATTTGATTTTGTGCGCCATCACTAATTTGACCAATGGCAGAACTTGATTGATTGGCGGCTGAGGCAACTTGACGAGTATTATCATTTATTATGCGCATCGCTTGCGCTAACTGATCTAAAGAGAGATTGATATTATCTTTTAACGTTGTTAAATCACCTTGCCCCTCAGCAAAGACACGTTGGGATAAATCACCTTGAGCCACCGCATTCATTACTTTCCCTACATCATCTATCATCAGCTGTAATGAACGCATTGCAAGTAATGTATTATCAACAGCTAATTTATAATCACCACTAACATTGACATTAACCTCACAATCAAACGATCCCATTGATAAGGCCGCCATCAGTTCGTTTAAGGCATTCATGGTGATTTTGATACTTTCTACACTACTATTAACAGAGGTTTTTACTGCATCAAAATCACCATTCATGGTGGCAACCACGCGCCGACTAAAATCTCCCACTGCCATTGCTGATATAGTTTGGGAAATATCACCTAACGAGGTTTCCACCGTATCTGCATTTCGATTAAATAGCTGACTAATTTCACCTAACTCATCTTCACCATAGTAATCAATGCGTGCGGCGATCTCACCACTATCAAAACGCTGCATGCCTTGTTGTATTTTTTGCAATACCTTAGTGGTCTGTGCTCCTGCCCAGGCGGTTAATAGCAGTGGTACAACGATGGCAAGCCCCGTGCTGGCAATCAGTATATCTTGATTAACATCACTCACCGCCATGAAAGCAACACTCGCAAGACCTAGTGCAGACAGCACTTGTGGCATCCACCAACGCAACGCCAACGAAAAACGTCCTAACATGCCAGCCGCTTGCGACGCTCCGCTAATGTATCTAAGGTAATTTTTTCACCATTTTTGACACGCTGATACAGACGCTCTGCCGCCATTACTTCATCTCGCATGGGCTGTTTACGCACCGAACGGTAGCCTAATAAATTTGCGCCCTCATAAACGGGGGTAACCGTCGCCTTTACCCAATAATGATCACCATTTTCACAGCGATTTTTTACCATACCGTACCATTGCTTACCGGCTTTAATAGTGCGCCACATATCTGCAAACGCCTCTATGGGCATATCAGGATGACGTACCACATTATGAGTTTTACCAACTAACTCCTCTTCGGCAAAACCTGCTATTTTACAAAATGCCGCATTGGCTGTTTTGATGAGGCTGCTAGGATCAGTTTCTGATACTAAAATTTCATTACTGGCAAAAAATTGCTCTACTTGCGTTACCGGTAAATTAACTCTCATCGCTTATCTCCATTAAATACTAAATAAGTAGCCAGTGCTACGTCAGCATTGCTTACTAAAAATGATTCCTCTGCAATCACTATTACTTGACTACTTTGCATGTAAATACCTTCCCTTTGATTTAATTAAAAACATTTATGAGAACTCGATTAATACACGAATAACGCCAAGGTAAAGATACCTGTCATCGTCATCGTCACCCCCGCTCTCAACCTCACATAATAAATGGTTATTTTATTGATTTAAATGTTTAATTTCATTTTCTCAGGCAGAAACTCAATGTGACGTGTTGTTACCACATTCGACCTCTTAAATTAAAAGAGGTTACGGACAAGGCGAGTGCCGTCAATCACGATTATCATGGCTGACGTCACTCGCTACCATAACGCAGCAATCCTAGCGCGTTTAGATTTTAAAACGCTCTACTTCACGACGCGTGTTATCTGCAATACGTGATAAATCCACAACAGTGGCGGTAATTTCTTCAGAGGCCGTCGCATTGTTTTCAGCAATTTTATTTAGATTGGCTACGTTGGCGTTTATTTCATGAACCGCCGCACTTTGCTCTTCTAAGGCAGCTGAAATCCGTTGCAACATGGCATCTGCTTGCACTGAGCCTGCTTCAATAAGGCTCATGTCATTACTCACTTCTTGCACCGTAGCCACCGCACGATTGGTTTCACTTACCGCTTGCTGCACCAATAAGGCGATTTCTTGGGTACTTTCAGCGCTGTTTGCTGCTAATTTACCCACTTCCTCTGCAACGACAGCAAAACCTTTGCCATGCTCACCTGCACGTGCGGCTTCAATGGCGGCATTTAAACTTAATAGATTGGTTTTATTGGCAATTTTTTCAATTACCTCAGTGATCTTATTAATTTTTTCTGAATTTGCTGCAAGTTTATTGACGACATCAACCATGTGCTCCATTTTAATTTTGCCATTACGAACAATCGCCACGGATTCTTGAGATTTTTTACTTGCCGCCTCAGTATTACTTGCCACGTCTGACACCGATGACGCAGTTTGTCTGACCGCACTCGCCACCTGATTAATCGCGTGCATTTGATTTTGCGCACCATCGCTGATTTGTCCAATCGCCGCACTGGATTCACTTGCCGCCGCTGCCACTTGACGGGTGTTTACGTTAATCGTTTGCATTGAGTTGCTCAAGGACTCTAAGGATTTATTAATATTATCTTTTAATCGTAATAAATCACCATACCCTTCGGTGTGGACACGTTGAGTTAAATCGCCCATGGCAACATTAGACATAACATGCCCAATATCATCCAACATATTTTGTGTGCCTTGCATTACTTTATCTACAGTATCTTTCAAGAGCGCTAAATCGCCCGTCGCCTGCACGTTTATACGCTGACTAAAGTCTCCTTGCTTCATGGCATTCATTACTTTATTGGTATCTTCTAACACATGCTGCAACGTGGTCATCATGCTATTAAAGGCAAGCGCAGTTTGTCCCACTTCATCAGTCGATTGATATGCAACTTGCTTGGAAAAATCACCGGTACGCTCTATCTCAGCTAAGACAGTTTGCATGAGTTTGATTGGCTGCGTAACCGAACGAATAATCCAATACGCTAAGATAAAGCCAAACAGCAAACCCAAGCTAATAATGGCGATACGCCACATTCTGGTAGTTTGGTAACGCTCGGTGGCGATGTCGTATTCCTGTTTTGCCGCAGCAATCTGAATATTGATTAATTCAGCAAATTTAGCCCCAATGGGATCAATAACTTGATACAGTTGGTTAATAGTAAAGCTGCTTATTTCATCTTTATTTTCGTGCTGCAAAATTGTTTTTAATTGATTAAGATAAACTTGATTTGATTTCATCATGGGTTCAATTTCTTCAATAATTTTTTGCTCTGCTGAGGTCATACTTGTAGAGGTATAGGCCTGCCACTTTTGTGCAATGGTTTGTTCTGCATCATCAACGGCGGTTCGTGCTTCAGCCCACGTTAAATTACCATTACGTACTTTATGAGACGTATCAACAATATTAACGGCATACATATCAGCTATTATTTTTAAATCACGTAACGGTACCACTCGATCTGAATACACAGTTTCCAAACTAGCGTTACTCACTGCCATACTCATCAGCCCAGAAACACCTATACCAATTAAAAGTAGTGCCATTAAGCCCATCAACAGCAACAGTTTTATACTAATTTTCATATTATTTAACACAACACTCTCCAACATTAATTATTAGCCCATTTAATAGATAATGACGCGTAGTGCATTATCACCCTTACGAATTTAAACAACTGACCCTACCTAACTCCAACATTAAACATACTATCTATCTATCCATCGCTTCCACTTGGGTAAAAAACTTGACCTCGATGACTTAGCGGTGTTATTTCTGCGGCGCAAGCAACCACGGAAAAGCGTTCATTTGCGTCCCTAATTTTGGTATTAAACCTTCATTTTCATGCACTGATTGCACTTGCACAGCGTGCCAGTTACCAAATAATCGGTAGTGCGTTCCCAATAAAAAATCATTTTGCGCCTCCCCCGTTAACGTCGACGCAATGACGGTGGTTAACTTGTCCATAATTGGTCCGGCAATGGGTAACGCATCTGCACCTTTAGGCGCAACGTGTACGCGTTGCTCTAAGGTTTTAGTTACTAAATTAATATCGCCTTGTAAACTTATGTTGGCAGGTATCGCATCTATCACTAAATTTTGACTGCTCGCCTTACCCTCTGACAACATAAAATCACCTTGGATAGAATTAAATGTTAAGCCTTGTTGATAGACATCACGAAAATCCAGTTGCAAGCGTTTCAACCATTGCGCCATGGCTAACATACCTAACGCCCGTCCCAGACCTGGTTCGATACTCAAAATACGACCTTCGTTAAAACGTAACGCTACTTCACCTTGCAGTGCCGCCAATGAAAATTGATGCGGTGCAGCAGGCCAATGCAAGGAAAAATCAATTTTCCCACTGGTTTCCACAAAATCATCGGTTAATTTTAATTGACTAAATAATGAACCGGCATTTAACAAGCTTAAATGTCCTTGTAGCGCTGTTTTTGTAGCGTCTTGATGCTGTTGCCAACGACCTGATAAAGTAAGTTTTTCTACTAAGCCAGTTAATTCAAAACGGGATAGTTGCAGCCCTTGAGGAATTCGCTGCGTCTGAATGGTTAACACACCCAAATCAACCTTATCCCAAACCGTTTGTTGGCTAGTCAGGCTTAATAACGGCCACTGTTCGGGTAAAGTTGGTTGGTCATGGCTCTCAGTGAGCACACTGGCCGACGCGGTTTCATCAGCTAAAGCGAGGTTTTTTAGAATCGAAAAATCTAAAAAATCTAAATTTAAGGTAATCCGTTCTTGGGGCACGGGAATATGAATCGTACCCCGGGCAAAGTGGCTTTCAATACGTCCTGCCCAGACCTTAGCAGAAGGTAATAAACGAATATCAAGCGCCCCTAAGTGTGCCTTTCCCCACGAGGCCTGTGGGCTGTTAATGTGTATTTCATTAAAGCTAAGTGCGGTATTGTTGCCCTCTGAATGCGGCCACATTAACCACTCTTTTAAGTTTAAGTAATCCTGACGGAGTTCAAGGGTAATGCCCGTTAAGACATCTCGCTTTGCCTCGCCTTTACCAATGAGAATATGTCCAGAATCAAGCTGATGCGTTGCCGTATTGTAACGAATATGCGCATTAAAACGCTGTTTGTAACTGACCTCAATGGGCAATAAATGGGTGTCGGTTAAATCAAAACGCAGCATTAAGGGCGTAGCTTCGGTTGCTGTTTTACCTAAACCATTGGGTAATTGTAAGGCTACGCCCGTTAAATCACTGGCTATCTGTACAGCAAGCCTTGGCGTGTCTGGCGCAGACGGTATTGACGTTTCTGGTAACACTAAACGTAAATCATAGTGCAGCACACCTTTGGCAAAACTGACTTCTGGCAACCCAAAATGCTGGCTAATACGCTGCGGCTCCACCTCGCCAGCCATATTTACTTCAGTCAAACTGGGTTTATTGTTAATAGTAATCTGCGTTGGATGCTTAAATACATTCGCCTGTATGGGTTCACTAAAAATACCCTGCTCGGTAAATTTAAGTAAGCCTGTTACTTTTTTAATCGGTAAATCAATCGCTTTAATCATAATATCAGCATTTTCTAACGTTGCGCTACCGTCAACCTTAGGCTTGAGTCCTTTTGCCAGCGGCAAACTTAACGCTACGTTTACTTGTGTATTACCGTGTGGGATTAACGCCTCAATCACTCCACCAATACTGGCATTTAAAGGTGTTGCATGCAGAAAAAGCAGTGCATCAGCAATGCTTCCATCAATTTTTCCTTGCACTAATAAACGGGGACTTTTGCCTAAGGCTTCGTTAATGACTGTGGTGTGATGCGCGTTTAACTGATAACTATGGCCTTGTGTTGCCGCCACTTCCATGCGCCCTTGCAAAAACAACACCTCGCCTTCGATATCGGTAAGATGCGGCCACTGTGGGGCATAATCTAATTCTAAATCTCGCACTTGTAACAGTGCTTCAAAGACTGCGCCCTCTGGCTGTTCGATGGCTTGCAACACGGCATGGCGGGTCGCTTCTGGACTAAGTTCTGGACGGTGATGTGACGTAGTCACACCAGCACGCTCGGGTAAATAATAGGCTGATAAATTGGCTAATTGGCCAAATTTCCCATAATACGATAAGTTGCCTTGAGTGATTTTACCGTTCACAAAAGCCCGATCTAACCATTCAAGATCAATAGGCTTAATCACATTACGCGGAAAATAATACTGTAATTGACTCACGTCCTCGGCTTGCACACGCATACGCCAATCTAAAAAGGGCAGCTCTGCATTCTTTTGCCACACTAAACGCAGTGCATTTTCTGTTTGCACACCACGCAAATCAAGTTGCAAGGGCTTGCTCGTGACGAGCCATTGTGTTGCTGTTTGCTGCCATTCAACGGTGCCAAGCAGGGCTTTTATTTGTAACGGCTGACGAAATACTGTGGGCACAAGCACCGTTGCGTCGTGACTGGCTAAGTGTAATATCCCCTGCTGCTCGGTGCCCTGAATATGCCCAGTCCAGTTTTCTACAGCAAGGCCTTGGGAGTGGAGAGCCTTAAGCGTTAGTCCAGCAAAATCTGCCTTGAGCTGTAGCGTTTTTTTTAATTTATCCACGTTAAGGGCAACATTAGTTAACTGTCCACTCAGTTCCGACCCTGCCCAGGCTTGCTGGTCTAACGGTAACAACGCCGCCCACACCGGACTCAGTGCGGTCACCGCTTGCATATCTAACTGGGGTAACGCTAACGATAAGGTCTCTAATTTTGCGTAGTCAGCGCCCCCGCCCTGCATGACAAAACGAATATTGGGCAAGCTTATACGCTGCTGCTGAGCATCTAGCACAGTGAACAGGCAACGCTGCATAACCATTCGCCAGTGCCACCCTGCCTGACCCGTTGACGGCGGCTGACGTTGCCAATGCCATTGTGTACCTAAGGAATTAAGCGGGCGTAGAGTGTTGGCTGAAGGTTGCCAAGCTAAGTCATGCCAATGGGTTTGCATAGTTACCGCGACCACTTCTGCTGCCTGCCAGTGCGCCCACACGCTGACCTCACCCGTGCCCTGCGTTAACTGCTGAAATGCAGTGACGGGTAACAGCCGCAACAGCTCAGCCTGCATCTGCTGACCCTGCACATAAAGCTGTCCACTCAACTGTCCTGGATTAAGCAAAGGATTACCTTTAAATGCGGCCGCTATGCTTAGATGCTTGCCATAACCTTCTGGAAGCTCAGTTAAGAGCTTGATTTGATGTTGATCACCTTGATTAATTACAACAAGATTGACCTTCGGCACTTGTTTGAGGGTTACTGCCTTTTCGCCCCACTGGATCTCAACATGACTGTCTAATAAAGCAATTTTACCTACTTCAAAAAGCCATAAGGGTGGCGATTTACCACTGGCTAAGCCACGTATTTTCCAGTTTTTTTGGGCATTTTGTTGCACGGTAAAATGTGCACCAACAAAGCTTATCCATGCTGACGAGGCTAACTGTTTACTCATCACTAACTGTGACAAGTTAATGCCAAGGCGTAGTTCTTTAAGGCTAATGGCTGAGGAAACACTGTGCTCAGTACTGCGCACCTGCACATTTTTTACAATCAATTCAGGACTAAACCTTCGCATCCGTGCACTTAAACTGCCAATATCAATCACAGCGCCCAATTCCTTGCCCAGGCGCGTGGCTAAATCACTTTTGAAGGTCTCTACGCCAATAAGGGTTAAGCGAATACCTGTAATGCCTAAGGCAATAACTATAAGCGACCAAAAAATTACATGGCGTGTTGCGCGTGTGAAGTGATGAATCATAATAATAAAATCGACCGTAGTAGCGTCAGCATCTGAACACTTAGGTGTTAGCTTGTTATTTTTAGCGCGTGACAAGCGCGGCAGCCAAACGTAGGCACGTTAGGCGACGTCACTTCCGCTCATGTTAAAAAATGTCTGCTCAATGACTATTTAAAGCAAAACCACATCGTATTGCTCTTGGTTATACTGAGTTTCTGCCCTAAATTTAATGTGTACACCTAAAAATGTTTCTAATTCTGCAAGCATTGTCGCTTCTTCGTCCAGTAACATTTCCACCACACTGTTAGAGGCCAGAACCATTAAGGTGCTCACTTTATACAATCTGACTTCGCGGATAATTTCGCGGAATATTTCCAAACACATGGATTCGGCCGTTTTTAACACGCCTCGCCCACCACACGCACTGCACGGCTCACACATTATATGCTCCAAACTTTCTCGAGTGCGTTTTCGAGTCATCTCCACCAAGCCTAAACTTGATACTTCGGTGATTTTAGTTTTTGCTCTATCCTTCATTAAATGCCTATCTAAGGCTTGCAACACCTGCGTTTTATGCTCCTCACTGGTCATGTCAATAAAATCAATAATAATAATGCCGCCTAAATTGCGTAGGCGTAATTGTCTGGCAATGGTTTGTGCGGCTTCTAAATTGGTTTTAAAAATTGTTTCTTCCAAATTACGCCCGCCCACATAACCGCCGGTATTGACATCGACCGTGGTCATCGCTTCAGTTTGATCAAACACCAGATGCCCACCAGATTTTAATTTAACTTTGCGTTCAAGTGCCTTACTGATTTCATCTTCAACGCTGTAAATATCAAATACTGGGCATTCGCCACTGTAATGTTCAATGACAGAAACAATTTCTGGAACGAAAATTTGCGCAAATTCAACTAAGCGATGATACGTCTCACGCGAATCAACCCGTACTCGATCAATGCCTTCTTTGTATAAATCGCGTAAGGTTCTAACACTTAAGGGCAAATCTTTATGGATAAACTCTTTGGCTTTGGCTTTTCCAATTTTTTCGACAATGGATTGCCAGAGTTTTAATAAAAACTTCATATCCGTAATTAACACGGCTTCATCAGCACATTCGGCGGCGGTTCTGGCAATAAAGCCACCGCATTCATACTCTTTACGAAAAGTATCTAAACAGGTTCGTAAGCGCAGACGTTCTGCTTCACATTCAATACGCTGCGACACGCCACAATTTGATGAATAAGGCATAAACACTTGATACCGCGAAGGAATTGCTATTTCTGTGGTTAAACGTGCACCTTTGCTACCCAATGGATCTTTCACCACTTGCACGACTAATAATTGCCCTTCATGCAGATAATGTTCAATATTTTCAGAGCCTTTTTTTTCTAAATCCTTGCTGCATAAATCAGAAATATGCAGAAACGCTGCCTTTTCAAGACCAATATCAACAAAGGCTGCTTGCATACCAGGCAACACCCGACAAACCTCGCCTTTGTAAATATTGCCCACTAAGCCTAATTCACGTGTTCGCTCGATAATGAGCTCTTGTAACACACCATTTTCAATGACGGCCACCCGCGTTTCAGGTGGGGTAACATTAATTAAGATTTCTTCACTCATTCGGCGTATTTATCCCTTCTTTAGCTAATAATTGAGCTGTTTCAAATAAAGGCAAACCCACAACCCCTGAAAAACTGCCCTGAAGTGAAGCCACAAATATAGCTCCCTGCCCTTGTATAGCATAACTTCCAGCTTTATCAAGTGGCTCACCCGTGCGCCAATACGCATCAATTTCAGCTTCATTAATGACTCGAAACGTTACCTGCGTCACACTTAACGCCATACTATGCAGTCGTCCACGCAAAGAGACTGCGGTCATAACCTGATGCGTTTGCCCTGAAAGCAGACTTAACATTTCATACGCATTGGCATAATTAACAGGTTTACCTAAAATACGCTGCCCAATCACCACACAGGTGTCGGCCGCAAGAACAGGCCTACCCTCGCCTAACTGCGCTACGCAAGCGGCTGATTTTTCTTCTGCCATGCGTTTAACATAGCGCTCTGGTGGTTCATTCTGGCGAGGTGTTTCATCAATAAATACGGGATGGCGTTCGCACGCAAGGTGAATTTGTTTCAGTAATTCAACACGCCTAGGTGAAGCCGAGGCCAAAATAATAGCAGCTGTCATGAGCGATGATAAGGATGGTTATTAAGTAAACTCCACGCACGATACAGTTGTTCAGCGACAACAATGCGTACTAAGGGGTGTGGAAAGGTCAAGGGCGATAAACTCCAGGACTGGCGCGCAAGAGATTTTACTGACGCAGCCAAACCTTCTGGCCCACCAATTAATAACGCCACAGGCTGCCCACCTTCGCGCCAATGCTGCATTGCCGTGGCCAAATCAGGGGTTGACCATGCGCGACCAGGTATATCTAAACTCACCACATGAGCCGCAACAGGCAATGCGGCAATCATACGCTCCCCTTCCTCTTTAATGATTCGCGTTAGATCACTATTTTTGCCACGCTTACCGGCCGGCACTTCTTTAAGGACTAATTCGCATTCTTTGGGAAGACGTTTAGCATATTCTTCGTAACCTTCCTGCACCCAGCGAGGCATTCGGTTTCCTATTGAAATCAGATGTATTTGCATGGGGCATGAGGATACAGACAAGCATCACATCTTGCCACCGATAATTAAAGCGTGCGAATGTTGTTCCCCCAACAAAGCGTGTTGCTCATCACTTATAAGTCACTCATTATGTGCGTTAATTAAAGGCGGTCAGGTATTTTTAAAAGACATAACTCAGAAAAGCACAGTAAAATAGTGGTCTACCCGTTCTTATCATTATCTTTGGACTTATAACATGACAAAAAAAATAGTTGTAGTGGATGATTCTTACATTATGCGTATTCTCATAAGCAATATTGTGACCGCTGATCCTGACTTTGAAGTCGTTGGCAATGCGTCCAACGGCGTTAAAGGATTAGAAGCCATTAAAGAGTTCAATCCAGATCTTGTTTTGCTGGATATTGAAATGCCTGAAATGGATGGTTTGGAATGCTTAAAACGCTTGAAACTTATTTCCTCTGCCAAAGTTATTATCATTTCCTCCGTCGCCCAAACTGGCTCACCCCAAGCCTTAGAAGCAAGAAGACTGGGCGCCGTTGATGTGATTGCTAAACCCAGCGGTGCGATGAGTTTAGATTTAGCACAAAAAAAAGGACACGACATTGTCGTTGCAGCACGCAAAGCAACGGGCTTACCACCCGCCTGATAGCGGCCTAACATGCCAGCACAGGCCTCATAAACGTAGGCTTTCTAAAGTACCCTAGTCTAAATACACCAAGCCCTAGGCTTGATCATTACGTTTTTTAAGTGCCCCATAATGAATAGACAACGCGTGGACCGCAACCAGTACGGTCAATACAGCTAACATTACTTCGAGTCCCCCTATGAATGATGATTTTATTGAAAATATTTGGCAACAATTCGCTATTGAAACAGAAGAGCATCTTGAAATCATGGAAGAAATCCTCGTTGCTGCGGATTCAAATTCGGTGGATGCTAGCGAAGTAGCGCGTTTATTTCGTTCGTTTCATTCCATTAAAGGCATTGCTAACGCCCTAGAAATGCTAGGCATGGGGCAACTTTCGCATTCGGCTGAAGATTTACTTGGCTTAGTACGCGAGGGTAATGCCCAGCTAGATCAAGCAACTGCGGCATTATTACTGGAAGCAGTCGATCAACTCAAAGAACTACGTGCCCAAGCGGTGGCGGAACGTAGCGATGGCGGCGCCCCAGCCGCACTTATTGCACAATTAAAACGTGCTTTTGCTCACGCGAGTGGCATAGACACTGAAACGCTCGAAGCAAGCACACACGCCACTACCACGACACCCAGCTATCAACACATCGCACTCCATGAAGATACAGAAATGTTGAAATTATTCATGGAATTATTGCGTGAAAATACCCCTGAATTATCAACCCTGCTGATATGTGCTGACACACCTCTCAATGCCGACGCGCATACCCGCCTGACCAAGACCTTAGCAACATTAGATCATGCTGCCAATGTGATGGGCTTTACGCGTTTAAACCAGATTATCCAAGCATTGTTAGCCCAACTTCCCGCAGCTGAGACCCTACCCTCTGGTGGCCACGCCGCTATTGTAGACTTACTGCGGCAATTACAAGATTTGCTGCTACATCTTGAACACGAAAGCGGTGAAGATGCCGGTTCACAGGGCTTAGGCGCCTCCTTAACAGAGACACTTAAACAGGATTTTGAACAGCTAACGTACGCACTTTCCCAGCATCTAAAGGACTTTCAAACATGTGAGACTAAGCACAGCTTACTAGCAGAGCATATTTTCAATGACCTCAACGCTCTCAATGCTCTCTTAGCTTTTTTATTGCCTAACTTACGCCTTGAACTCATCTTGTTAGCAGAAGATGTCTACGGACGCATTGCGCATGGCGACTTTCCTCTGATCACTGACATAACAGTGCTCACTGAAGAATGTATAAGCCTCATTCGTCAATTACTCAGCGCACGCGAGGCGGGCGATCTCACCACACAAACAACGTTAATTAATGCCTGCGAAACCTTAGCCACGCGTTTTCGCGAACACCTCTGGCATACTGATAACCACCCTGATAACGCGCATCCAAAAACCTCCGCTCGCGCACTTATTGAGCAATTAAATATTACCCCTGAGTTGTTGGAAATTCTTTCTCCAGAAAATGTCCATGACCTAGTAAGTGCCTTAGATAAAGGTGAAACTATTTACGAAATCATGGCACATTTAGAATCTTCCGAAGAGCTTGCTGCTGATTTTTTAATGTGGATAGAAAAAAATGGACGTTTAATCACTAATCGTTCAGTTTTTATTGAGGACCAAAGCTGGTATGAAATGCTATTGGTATCGCCCTTATCCAGAGCACAATTGCATGCTGAAATACTGAACATTGATCCTGAAGCCTCAATGATTCAGCTTAAACCTTCTGCTCTTCAGCCTACTCAGGGTCAGGCGACGCAAGCGACTCAACTAACAGCAACACAACAGGACGCACCGACTCCCGAAAAGCCAAGCTCAGCGACACCTAACACCACATCCACAACAACACAATCTATTCGTGTGGCAGGCGAAACGCTGGATAACTTCATGAACCAAATTGGTGAAATGGTCTTGTTACGCGCCCAACTTAACCACATTATTACTAACACTCGTGCCCGCGAAGCCTTACTCAACTTTAAAAATTTACTGGGCGAACACACTCACGACACCGATTATCACACCACCTTAACGCCTATCTATGAAGCCTTAGATGAACAGCACCGCAAACTGATTGAAGTTGATACCAATATCCAAACCGCCCTCGCCCATTTACAAGACCATGCCATGAGCCTACGGGTAATGCCAGTGGAAATGGTGTTTAAACGTTTCCCACGCGTAGTGCGTGACTTAGCACAAGCACAAGGCAAACAGATTCGCTTAACAATGTCTGGTCAAGAGGTGCGTATCGATAAAGCAATGGTGGAAATTTTAGCGGATCCTTTAATGCACATGGTGCGTAACAGTGCCGACCATGGCATTGAAATGCCCGAAATACGACTGGCTGCTGGCAAAAATCCAGAAGCTAACATTACCATTAATGCTATTCAACAAGGCAGCCGCGTAATTGTGCAGGTGATTGATGATGGGTGCGGCATTGACCCAGAAAAAATTCGCGCTAAAGCCATTGAACGCGGTCTACTAAAAGCCGAAGACAGCCTTAATTTAAATACCGAAGAGCTTTATAACTTCCTCTTTATGCCTGGCTTTTCTACCGCACAGGAAATCACAGAAATTTCTGGTCGCGGCGTGGGCATGGATGTTGTTCGCACTAATGTCATGCGCCTAGGTGGCTCTATTCATATCAAATCTACCTTAGGCAAAGGCTCAACCTTTTCTTTAGAAATGCCCTTATCCGTTGCCGTTCAGGATGTTATGTTAGTTAATGCTGGACAACAAACCCTTGCCTTGCCTGGACGTTTTGTTGCTGAAATGATTGAAGTACCTACTAACGCCATTCAAACCATCAAAGGGCGCCCCGCTATGTTGTTACGTGGCGCATTTTTACCTTTGGCACATCTTGGCGATTTACTTGGCTTTACCCATCAGGCCTTAATTGGTAATGACCTCCACAGCCGTTCGGCAGTAGTCTTATCCAATGGTCAACAGATGATTGGCTTGGTCATTGACAGCACTATTGGTCGCCGCGAATTATTTGTAAAAGATATACACGCACGCTTAGCCGCCTTACCTGGCGTGGGTGGAGCGGCAATCATGGGGGATGGCAAAGTAGTATTAATTTTGGATGGTGAAATTTTATTAAAACTCGCTGAAAGTATCCGCGTGGAATCGTAATGAATCAGTATTTACAGGTCGCTACAGGCCCTTACCAACTTTTGTTAAATTGTGCGGCAGTGCATGAAGTACTCAGCATAACTAACCACGATACGGCATCCCTTGCAGGACACCTAGATATCCGTAATCAAACCTATAAAGTGCTTAACAGTCGAGCTATTTTACAGCTTGAGCCTAGGCTAAATACGACTCATACCGGTGTTATTTATACCCAAAACCTCAACACAGCGGCCTTTATTTTACTATTTGATCGTGCCATTGGTTTACAACACGTCCCCGAGCAGCATATCTTGCCCTTGCCGAATGTATCCAAACGGTTATCCTGTTTATTTGATGGCGTATTTGTTGACAATAAGCAACTTATTTACCGCTTACGTTACCCTTTGGACGATGATGTTTTGTTTAATCCACACAAGCCAAGCACTTAACATTGCTAGGCAAACGACTCAAAAATAATCGTCACGTTTTATATTCCACCGCTACCTTAATTAACCTTATTCTGATTCAATTTGTTATGAACACATGTGCTGCGATTCAAATGGCTTCTAGCCCAAATATCCGCTCCAACTTAATTGCTGCTGAACGTCTCATCGAAGAAGCTGCCCTAGCAGGAGCTAAATTAATTGCCTTACCTGAAAATTTTGCCTTAATGGGTGAACATGAATTAGACAAAGTGAAAGTGCAAGAAATTGATGGTAAGGGTGGTCTTATTCAAGATTTTTTAGCACGGGTGGCAAAAAAATATGCCGTATGGCTTATCGGCGGCACCATTCCTTTAGCCAGTACCTCCGACCCCAATAAAGTCCGTGCAAGCTGTTTAATTTATAATGACCAAGGACAGCGCGTTAATCGCTACGACAAAATTCATTTATTTGATGTGCATGTACCAGGTAGCGAGGACACTTATCGCGAATCTGCTTCTATAGAAGCAGGTGACACCGCACTGGTCATGGATAGCCCCTTTGGACGCTTAGGCATTGGGGTTTGTTATGATCTACGTTTTCCAGAATTATTTCGTAATATGAGTCAACAAGGTGTAGATATTATAGTTATCCCGTCAGCGTTTACCGCAGAAACAGGGGCAGCACATTGGGAACTACTACTGCGTGCACGCGCCATTGAAAACCTTTGCTATGTTATTGCCCCGAACCAAGGTGGCTTTCATCTTAATGGTCGTCGCACCTTTGGTCATAGCATGATTATTGATCCTTGGGGGGTAGTATTAGATTGCTACAAAACAGGCAGTGGCTTTGTCAGTGCAGAGCTCAACCTTGACCGACTGAATAAAATACGTCATAGCTTTCCTGCTTTACAGCATCGACGCTTAGGATGTGAATAACTATGCGCAACATTAATCTCAGCGTTTTTATCCTGCTTCTCTTAACAGGCTGTAGCCTTGGCAAAGATCCACGTTACCTTGATACCCAAGCCTTAGAGCGCCCACCCATATTAGCTGGCAGCGAAATATCAGATTGTTGTGCAGATGAACCTGTACTTCCCAAACAGCATAATAAAAAAGGCTTAGGTAAAGCGGTTTACTTGGTTAAAACTGTGCCAATGCGTTTTAAAATTAAACAACCTCTTGACACAGCTTGGCTCGCCCTTGAGTTAGCCTTAAAGCAAGCGGAGATAAAAATTACTGATCAAGAACGCAGCCAAGGCTTATTTTATGTAGCCTACCATGATGCTGGCTTGCTAGATTTATTTGGTAATCTATTAAAAAACGAAGCAAACACGAGCTTGTATGTTATTCATGTCACCGCTGAAAACAAGGAAACGCTAGTCAGTGCCAATCTGGCGACTAAAGCCGAGCAAACCAGCAGCCTTAAAAACTTACCCATAGACTCCCAACACGAAGACAATGATGCTGACCAACTTATTTATTCACTGTTTACAACCCTACGCGATGATTTACTGCACTAAGAAATGAACATGAGATAAGTTATTTCTTGCTCATTTCTTAAACACAATTATTTGCAGTTATTAAGCATTAACGTTTACTCCATCTCTTTACACAACTTGCTTTGACGACTCATTACTGAGCACATCTAGCGCACTGGATTACTATGGAATTATTACTTTTAGCTAAAAACAACCTGCTTGCTAGCACAGGCATCACTGACCAAGATATTGAAAAAGTCTTAAACAGCTTGCTCAGCTCGCCACTTGATACTGCGGATATTTATTTTCAATCAACCCATTCTGAATCATGGGTTTTAGAAAATGGCATCATCAAAGAAGGACACCATAGTATCGAACAAGGCGCAGGAATTCGTGCAGTTATCGGTGAAAAAACTGGCTTTGCCTATACCGACCGCTTAGAACTTCCTATGCTGATGACAGCCACACAACATGTTAAAGGCATTTTAAAACAAGGGCAAAATGCCCAAGTCAATTTAAAAAATCATCGTAACGCCCCAATTCTTTACCCTTCGCTTAACCCATTAAAGTCACTGAGCGATCAACAAAAAGTGGATTTGTTGCAAAAAATCGATCGTGAAACACGCCAACTCGATAGCCGTATTGAAGAAGTCATTGTCAGTTTACTGGGCGAACATGAACATATTTTAGTGGTTGATCAAAATGGACAATTAACTGCGGACATCAGACCTTTAGTACGCTTGAATGTCACCGTCATCATGCTTGACAACGGTCGCCGCGAACAAGGCAGCATGGGCGGTGGTGAGCGCAGTAATTACCAATATTTTATCGATGAAGAACGCGCCCTTAATTATGGCAAAGAAGCCGTGCGTCTCGCCTTAGTTAACCTTGAAGCCACCGCTGCACCGGCGGGTAATATGACTGTCGTGTTAGGCCCTGGCTGGCCTGGCATTTTATTACATGAAGCCATTGGGCATGGTTTAGAAGGTGATTTTAACCGTAAAGGCACGTCTGCTTTTAGTGGCCGCGTGGGTGAACGCGTAGCGTCTAGTTTATGCACTGTTGTTGATGATGGGAGCTTACAAGGTCGCCGTGGTTCGTTAACCATCGACGATGAAGGCACCGCAACACAACAAACGGTATTAATTGAAAACGGCATTCTTAAAGGCTATTTACAAGATAAACTCAATGCACGACTGATGGGCGTTGCACCCACCGGCAATGGTCGTCGCGAATCTTATGCAAGCTTACCGCTGCCACGCATGACCAACACCTACATGTTGCCAGGTCAAGATGACCCTGAAGAAATCATCGCCTCAGTCCAGCATGGTTTGTATGCAAAAAACTTTGCTGGGGGTCAGGTAGACATTACCTCAGGAAAATTTGTGTTCTCTGCCAGTGAAGCGTATCTCATTGAACATGGCAAAATTACCCGTCCAGTGAAAGGCGCCACCCTGATTGGCAATGGCCCTGAAGTATTAACACGCGTGTCAATGGTGGGAAATGATTTAGCCTTAGATAGCGGTGTTGGCACCTGTGGTAAAGAAGGACAAAGCGTGCCTGTGGGCGTAGGTCAACCCACCTTAAAAATCGACGGCTTAACCGTAGGGGGCACTCACATTGCCTAACGCTCACTAATCCTTAATATTTTTACGCGGTAATCACCACGCCTTACCGCCTCCCTCACAATTTCCACACGAGACTACTGTGAACACTTCAGCACATATCGACGAATTAAAACATACCCTGCACAGCTTACTTAACGAAGCCAAACTGCAAGGGGCAAGTGCCGCAGAAGCTGGCTTAAATCAAGAAAATGGCCTCTCAGTTTCTGTTCGTTTAGGCGAAGTTGAAACCATTGAGCATCATTGCGACCAAGGTTTAGGCATTACTGTTTACTTTGATCAACACAAAGGCTCGGCGAGTACCTCAGACTTATCGCCTGACTCTATCAAAGAAACCGTCCGTGCCGCCTGCAGTATTGCGCGTTACACCAGCTCGGATTTCTGTGCCGGCTTACCTGAACATAACTTACTGCAAACTGAATTCCCTGAACTAGACTTATATCATCCATGGTCACTTACCACCGACGATGCAATTGATTTAGCTACACATTGTGAAAATACCGCACTTAACTTTCATCCTGCAATAAGTAATTCTGAAGGTGCGAGCATTAATTCTCACCAAGGCATTTATATTTTAGGGAACAGTTTAGGTTTTTTGCATGGCTACGCAACCACGCGTCATTCCTTAAGTTGCTCGGTACTTGCCCAAGCTGGTGACAGTATGCAACGTGATTTCTGGTATACCGTGGCAAGAAACGCTCTGCATTTAGACTCTCCTGAACAGGTGGGAAAGACAGCTGCCGAACGAACCGTACGCCGATTAAATGCACGCAGCTTAACACCGCGCCAATGCCCTGTTCTTTATAGTGCGAACATTGCGTCAGGATTATTTGGCTCATTAATCGGTGCCATCAGTGGCGGTGCGCTATACCGCAAATCGACCTTTTTACTCGATTGCTTAGACACCCTCATTTTCCCTGAATTTGTCCATATTCATGAACAACCTTACTTGCTAGGGGCCTTAGGCAGTGCTGCTTATGATAACGAAGGCGTTGCTACGCACACACGCGACATCGTAAACCAAGGCCTGTTACGCAGCTATGTACTCAACAGTTATTCAGCACGGAAATTAGGAATGCAAAGCACCGGCAATGCAGGAGGCATTCATAACTTAACCATTGAGTCTGGCACACAAACGTTTGCTGAGTTATTAACCACCATGGATACCGGTTTATACGTGACCGAACTTATGGGACAAGGGGTTAATATCGTAACCGGTGATTATTCACGAGGTGCCGCAGGCTTTTGGGTAGAACATGGCGTCATTCAATACCCTGTTGAAGAAATCACCATCGCGGGTAATTTAAAAGACATGTTTAAAGCCATCATAGCCATAGGTAATGACGTGGATTTACGAGGCAATGTCCGAACAGGCTCGGTACTGATTGAACACATGTCAATTGCAGGGGTTTAACGATACGCTAATCATAAAATATGCGGCTCCAGAGCTCCGGACAAAAGTTTAAGCCACGCCCTGTTTTAATGAGCGGAGCTTGCACTTTTGTGTGGCTGTCAGAAACTATTGAGAGGATCGCAATTGAATTAAATATCAACGTCACTACATTAAAACGCCCTAAAGATTGGCCTCCAGAAGAACGGCTTAACGCATTACATGAAACGTATAGTTTAACGGGTGATGACTTAAATGCCTGGTGTCGTGAGCGTGGTGTTTTCACGCATCAACTGGAGCAGTGGAAAATAGAATTTTGTAGCTAGGTGAGCGAGGCACTTCCCGTTAAGACGCGCACAGCTTGCGCGCCTTAAAAATTGAAAAGCAAAGTATTGAACGCGAATTATTACATAAAGACAAAGCCTTAGCAGAAGACGCAGTGCTGTGGGTGCTGCAAGAAAAGTTCCGAGCCTTCTTGGAGAGAGAAGTCGAATGACTCGCCACGAAGAGCGCGAACACGTGATTGTTTTACTCAATGAGTCAGTTAAAGCGGCTGCGCGCCAAGCTAAAGCCTGTGAAATCTTAGGGCTAAGCGAGCGCACTTTACGTCAATATTAACCTTCACATACACTAACCATAGCAAACAAGGAACTTATGAGCCATCAGAGTCAACCTTCTATCGTATCTTACGAGACAAAAAAGTTTTAGGATTGAGGTGTGATGCTCACGGCAGTAATTTGCTTGGCTGAAACCGCCAGCACGCCGGTTTGTTCGTGAATAACCAACAAGGAAGAAAGGGACGCTTACCCTACGTCTGCAATGAAATATATTTTGTCATTTGATAGAATGCTGTTCTTTACTTCTTTTCAAGATAATTAACAATGCATTTTAAAAAATTAACAGTAATTTTTTTTATACTCAGTTTTTTTACACCTCAAAATAGCTACAGCAGCTTCGCATCAATATTAATTGATGCCAACTCTGGTAACGTTATTTATGAGAATAATGCAAATCATCCTTGGTATCCCGCATCTCTTACCAAAGTGATGACACTTTACCTTACCTTTAATGCACTAAATCAAAAGCAAATTAGCCTAGCTGACAGTATGCCTGTTTCAAAACATGCAGCAAGTCAACCAAACAGTAAACTTGGCTTAAGAACTGGGGAAAGAATATCGGTACAAGATGCAATTCTCGCGCTAATAACACGCTCTGCTAATGATGCTTCCGTTGTTTTAGCTGAGTTTTTAGGTGGGAATGAACAAAATTTTGCCACTAAAATGACGGCAAAAGCTCATGCAATGGGCATGTATGACTCTCATTTTATGAATGCTACTGGCTTACCGCATCCATGGCAATCCACTACACCACGCGATCTTGCACTATTAGCTTGGAAAATTCGTCATGATTTTTCCAATTTTTACCCTTATTTTTCAGCACATAGCTTTAATTTTAAAGGCCATGAATTACGTGGTATTAATAAATTTACCGCGAATTATCCGGGCGCTGAAGGTATGAAAACCGGCTTTACGTGTGGCTCTGGCTATAACTTAATGTCCTCAGCACATCAGAGTAATAAGCACTTAATTGGCGTTGTTATGGGCGGAATGACTAGCTCCGAACGCTATCAATTAATGTCAAATATGATGAACGATGGTTTTGCAGACCATTTTAAACTCAGCAAACATAAACACATCAGCTCCTTAACCAGCAAATCTGCCTTGTCACCGCCTTATCAATTGTCTTGTGGAAAAGCCACCACGGCAATGCCAGCCTTAACTAATCGCAAACATCAAAACAGGCTTATTAAAAATAAAAAAATAGTTAAAAAACATAGATATAAACACGCGTAATACAAATTAACTAAACCTAAATCATTAGCAACTAACACTGTTAAGATATATTGAAAACTTCAATCTTATCAGCAAGAGCGTCATCAATACTGGAAATAACAAATAATTGTCATCAAGACTTAAACTGATTAATACACCCAGCATTATTATCCAAGGCTTAAATAAAATACTATTTTTTATTGATGCCATATACCTCAATGTATCCACGTCCGTATGCTTGCTGGGCGCTGAAAAAAACAACTCAATTAACGCACCCATGCTGAAAAAGTAAAGCGGAAAAAAGAAAAAAATAATTGAATCATCCTTAAATAAAGAGCGCCAATATATCAACCAAACAATAATCACCAGACTTGAAAACACATCACTCCATAGCACTGACTCTTCTTTTTTAATCGACACAATTACCAAACATAGCAAGGCCAAAAACAATACAAAATAACAAATTTCAATTGCAATAGGTGCAATGATTAGCCTGGCTTGTTGTTCGAAAACACATAAAACAATATTAAGCACTATAAAAAAATACATGGTATTAGCTTTCCTGCCCTAGTTAATTAATATAGCTTTCTGGCCTTTAATTAAGGATTCTTGACCTTGACTGCGTGTTATTTCGTCGATTTCAGCAACAAATTAATTAGAATTTGTTCATAAATATCAGCTAATAATGCCAAATCAGTAACTAAAACATTTTCATTTATTTTATGAATTGTTTCATTTATTAGGCCAAACTCAACAACCTGCGCACCTGTTGGTGCTATAAAACGTCCATCAGAAGTGCCACCTCCAGTATCTTTCATAACCTTTATGCCAGTAATTTTTTTGATAGCAAGCTCAGTTGCAGCAACTAACTCAGCTTCCTCCGTAAGAAATGGCTGCCCTGACAAGCGCCATTCAATATCATGCTTCAAGGCAAATTTTGTTAATAATTCATCAATACGTTGTTTAATAATTTGCTCATTTAATTCAGTTGAAAATCGAATATTAAACTGGATCTGAAGCTCACCAGGAATTACATTTTCAGCGCCTGTGCCAGAATGAATATTTGATATTTGTAATCGACTTGGTGGAAAAAAAGTATTGCCTTGATCCCATGTTTCATTAACCAGAGCCTGCAAAAATGGAGCGCATGTATGAATGGGATTTTCTGCAAGATCAGGATAAGCAACATGCCCTTGCACACCATAAATAGTGAGCTTTGCACATAATGAACCGCGTCGTCCTACTCGTAGCACATCACCTAAATCATCTTTACATGAAGGTTCACCAACCAAGCACCAGTCTATTTTTTCATGTCGCAACTCAAGTTGCTCAACCACTTTTACGACACCATTAGTCGCAATACCCTCTTCATCACTGGTTAATAACACCGCAATGGAGCCTTGATGATCTGGAAATGCCTTTACAAATCTTTCCACTGCCACAATAAAAGCAGCAATGGCTCCTTTCATATCTGCTACACCACGCCCAAAGAGCCTATCGTTAGTTATCGTCGGCATAAAAGGCGGCGATAACCAACAACTAGGATCACCAACAGGGACAACATCAGTATGACCAAGAAAAACAAATAATGGCTTAGCATTGCCTCGCTTATACCAACTGTTTTTAGTCTCTGCAAAATCCATGTGTTCATGAGAAAAACCACAGATGGCTAAACAATCCGAAATAAAGTCTTGGCAGCCAGCATCATTTGGGGTAATTGATTCAAGCTTAACAAGCTCTTGCAATAAAAATAAAGTTCTATCCATACGTAAATTAAAGAGTAAATGAAATTAAGTTAACCATCATGAGGTAGCTAACACAGACATAATTGTGTCATTGTTTACCTAACAAAGCCTGTAAACATTATGCCTGCTTAGCTCGAAATTAAAATGATATATTTATCAAATCATTCCACTAAAATGTAATTTTAAGAGAATAAAACTTCTGATTTCAGCGACTTTAGTTTGTTTAGCCGCTTAATTTTCTGCATAATGTATTTAAACAATAATTTAAATGACAAGGGTATTTCTACTCTAAAAATAAGGATTGTAATCATGACGGAATTAATGGGGCAGGGCATCGAATTAATGTTTGTTGGAATGTCAGTTGTTTTTTTATTTCTTACTATGCTGGTCATTGCTATCAATGGCATGTCATTTCTTATACAGCGTTTTTTTCCTGACCAGCCAATTAATATTAAATCAACCTCAGCTAAAATTAACACACCAGACAAAGCAGTAATTGCTGCAATTACTGCTGCACTGATAATGCATAGAAATAAAAAATAATTTTTTCTCTTTGTTACTGTATTACTGCTATGAATTAGCTATACAGCTTTCGATTTTTAAATTTAACTTATTTCAATTAAATCTAAAACTTAATAACTTAATAGCACATCACCCTCATCAACAATTAAGTTACGATGTTTTTCAATGTAAGATTCATCAAAATTTCAGGAGAACTCAGGCATGGTCAATATCAATTCAAAACCTCTTACGATTACGGAAGTCGTCTTAAGAGATGCGCATCAGTCTATTCTAGCTACGCGATTACGAACCGAAGACATGCTCCCGATTTGTAAAAATCTTGATGATATTGGTTATTGGTCTATTGAATCTTGGGGCGGAGCAACATTTGATGCCTGCATACGATTTCTTGGCGAAGACCCTTGGGAAAGATTGCGTGCTCTTAAAGCAGCTATGCCAAAAACACCACAACAAATGCTGCTTCGTGGTCAAAATATTTTAGGTTACCGACATTATGCTGACGATGTTGTTGATAAATTCGTAGAACGTTGCGCCATTAATGGTATCGATGTATTTAGAATTTTTGATGCCATGAACGACATGCGTAACATTAATCGCACAATTAAAGCTGTTTTAGCGACAGATTGTCATGCGCAAGGAACAATCTCCTACACTACCAGTCCTATCCATACTATTAATATGTGGGTTGATCTAGGCAAACAAATTGAAGATATGGGGGCGCACTCTGTTTGCATCAAAGACATGGCAGGCTTATTAAAGCCTTATGATGCCTTTGAATTAGTGAGTCGTTTAAAGCATGATCTCAGTATCCCTGTTCATCTTCATTGCCACGCAACAACTGGTTTAAGTGTCGCTAGCATAATTAAAGCAGTCGAAGCAGGTATTGATAACGTTGATACGGCGATCTCATCACTTAGCATGACTTACGGACACAGCGCCACAGAAACAATTGTCGCCAGCCTTCAGGACTTACCTCGCGCAACTAATTTAAATTTAACTAAACTAGAAGTTATTGCAGATTACTTTCGAGAGATAAGAAAAAAATATGCACAATTTGAAGGAAGCTTAAAAGGTGTTGATGGCCGTATCTTAATAGCTCAAGTTCCTGGTGGCATGTTAACCAATATGGAAAATCAACTGAAAGAGCAAGGTGCGTCCGATAAATTTGCTGAAGTCATGCGCGAAATACCGCGCGTTAGGGAAGACTTAGGCTTTATTCCTTTGGTTACACCAACCTCCCAAATTGTTGGCACTCAAGCGGTAATTAACGTATTAGATGGTGAAAGATACAAAACAATTACCAAAGAAACCGCAGGCGTTTTAAAAGGAGAATATGGACTCACCCCCGCCCCTGTTAACAAAACATTACAAGATAAAGTCTTAGAAGGAAACGCTCCCATTACCTGTCGCCCAGCCGATTTACTTGAACCTGAAATGGCTAAATTAATTTTAGAAGTTCAGGAAAAAGCCAAGGCAGAACATGTGATGCTAGCTACAAATATAGAGGAAGACGCTTTAATTCATGGCATGTTTGCACAAATCGGCTGGAAATTTATTGCTAACCGCAAAAATCCAGCCGCATTTGAAGCGCCCCCAAGCACCATAACACCGGCTACGCCGATATTACCAACAACCGCACCCTCAATTGAAAGTTATGTGGTCAATGTTGATGGTAGAAACTTTACCGTTACAGTAGGGCCTGCTGGAACAGCTTTAAATATCCAAGCTAATATAGCAGATGGTAAATCAAACGATGCGACCGCAAAAGCAGGCGCAGAGATTTATGCGCCTATGGCAGGTAATATTTTAAAAATTCTTGTCAATGAAGGCTCTCACGTTTCCGAAGGTGATGTCGTCGTCGTCATGGAAGCCATGAAAATGGAAACAGAAATACGCTCAAAATTTACTGGCATTGTGAGCGCTGTTCACGTTAAAGAAGGTGGCGCGGTCGCTGGTGGTAACGCGTTAGTTTCTTTATAAAAGCATTGTATAAAAATTTAATCATGGAAAATCTTACTTCTCTTTGGCAAAGCACTGGGCTTTATAACTTTACTAGCGGACAAGCTTTTATGATGCTAGTTGGTTTCTTGTTGCTATTTTTGGCAATCAAAAAAGGCTTTGAACCTCTCTTACTTTTACCTATTGGCTTTGGTGCCATTCTTAGTAATATCCCTGTTGCAGGTATTTCTGAAGAAGGTGGACTGTTATATTATCTTTACTACGGCATTAAAACAGGCGTATTTCCCTTGCTCATTTTTATGGGGGTCGGGGCAATGACAGATTTTGGCCCGATGATTGCCAATCCTAAAACCTTATTACTTGGCGCAGCCGCACAATTTGGTATTTTTGCCTCCCTCTTAGGTGCCTTAGCACTTAACATTATTCCAGGAATGGAATTCTCGATAAAAGATGCCGCCGCAATTGGAATTATTGGCGGCGCAGATGGCCCTACCGCAATTTACGTAGCGTCCAAATTATCTCCTGATTTACTGGGCGCAATTGCCGTCGCAGCGTATTCATACATGGCGTTAGTCCCTTTAATTCAACCCCCAATTATGCGTGCTTTAACCACAGAAGCTGAACGTAAAATTGAAATGAAGCAAATGCGCACCGTCAGTAAGACTGAAAAAATTGCCTTTCCTTTAATGTTACTCCTACTATCTATTTTATTATTGCCTTCTGCAACGCCTTTAATTGGCATGTTTGCACTGGGTAACTTAATGAATGCCTGCGGCGTCGTTGATCGTTTAAGCCAAACCGCACAAAATGAATTAATTAATATTGTTACTATTTTTCTAGGTTTAGCAGTAGGCTCAAAACTCAGTGCCCAGGCTTTTTTACAGGCTGAAACTTTAGGTATATTAGCGTTGGGTGCCTGTGCTTTTGCTATTGGCACAGCGGCTGGTGTTATCATGGCAAAAATTATGAATAAATTTAGCAACACACCAATCAATCCACTTATTGGCGCAGCAGGAGTTTCAGCTGTTCCAATGGCAGCACGAGTCGCCAATAAAGTAGGCTTAGAAAGTAATCCACATAATTTTCTGCTGATGCACGCAATGGGACCTAATGTAGCAGGCGTAATTGGCTCTGCCGTTGCGGCAGGTGTTTTATTGAGTTTAATTAAATAATAGTATTTTAATAATGCGCTTAATGCTGCTTGATGAAAAAAATCCTCATCAATATTTCCCGCCTGTCACTTCTGCTCTTTTAGAGCCCGAAGGCTTATTGGCTGTAGGCGGGTGCTTGTCTGAACAACGCTTATTATCTGCTTATCGACACGGCGTTTTTCCTTGGTACAATCAAGGAGAACCCATTTTATGGTGGTCTCCAAACCCAAGATTAGTGTTATTTCCAAGCTCAATAATCATTTCAAAAAGCTTAAAAAAAACTCTTCGTAAAAATATTTTTAAAATCACCTATGACCAAGCATTCACTCATGTCATTACCGAATGCGCAAAAAAAAGAAAAGTGTGCAATGAAACGTGGATTTCCGCTGAAATCATAACGGCTTATACACAACTTCATCGCCAAGGACATGCTCATTCAATTGAAGCATGGCAGGATTCAACGTTAGTAGGTGGTTTATATGGGGTGAGCATTGGCCAAATTTTTTTTGGCGAATCAATGTTTCATACTCAAACAGATAGCTCAAAAATAGCATTTATTACCTTGGTTAATTGGCTTTATGCCTGGGGTTATAAACTCATTGACTGCCAAGTGCATTCTGAACATTTAGTCAGTCTTGGTGCAACAAACATTAGCCGAACAAAATTCATTGATTTACTAAATTTTTTTTGTGAAATTCCAGCTTTTTCACCCGCATGGAAATAATAAATAATTTTTTTTTAACCTCTAAACAACCTTGTAGCTATTTAGAAAATCGTGCAGCACAATTTTTATATGCCTACCCCTCAACTCAACTTAATAATAAAATATACTCTCAATTAATTAGCCAAGGTTTTAGAAGAAGTGGTAACGACATTTATAAACCCCACTGCCAAGCCTGTATAGCCTGCGTACCCTCAAGAATTAATATCATTAATTTCAAAGCAAATAGAAATCAAAAACGCTGTTTAAAAAAAAATATAGCCATTAAAGCCATCATTAAAGCCATCATTAAACCGCCTATTTTTAATCCGTCACATTATGAACTTTTTTTAAATTATCAACTATATAGGCATAGCGAGGGAGACATGGCACATGCTAGCCCGACACATTACCTTGATTTTTTTAACAGTGAGTGGTGTAACACGATTTTTGTAGAGTTTTTTATTGATAAGCAACTGGCTGCAGTGGCTATTATTGATCAATTAGACAATGCATGGTCGGCAGTTTACAGTTTTTTTGACCCTAAATTTTCAGAAAATAGCCTAGGTGTTTACATCGTGTTATGGCAAATTGAACAACTTAAACTCCAGCAATTAGCGTTTTTATATTTAGGCTTTTGGATAAAAGAGTGCAAAAAAATGAATTACAAATCAAACTTTAAGCCTCTTGAACTTTTAATTAACGAAAATTGGAATGAATGTTCAACACCATAACAGTTTTTAATTTTTATCCACCAGAGCCCTATTCTTAAAATAGATGCTTATGATATGATGCTCCTTTTTTAAATAAGGCACGTTAAAGATGGCTAAAGAAGATCAAATTGAAATGGAAGGAAAAGTAATTGATACACTTCCTAATACTATGTTCCGTGTTCAACTAGAAAATGGACACATTGTCACCGCACACATTTCTGGAAAAATGCGCAAACATTATATTCGTATTCTCACAGGTGACAGTGTAAAAGTAGAAATGACTCCCTATGACTTAACAAAAGGACGTATTTCCTTCCGCATGCGTTAATAATATTTTTTAGAATACTATTAACGCTTTTTATTTATATTTCAGATACAACGTGTTCTTTGCTTACTATTTCAAACACTAATTCATTATTATCAAGTTTGATAGTTACGTGCCCACCTTTCGTTAATTCACCAAATAACAATTCATTCGCCAAAGGCTTTTTTATTTTTTCTTGAATCAGCCTACTCATAGGTCTAGCACCCATTTTTGTATCACAGCCATTTTCAGCAAGCCACACTCTGGCTTCTGAATCTAGGGATAAAGTAACCTGCTTATCAGCAAGCTTTGCTTCTAATTCAAAAATAAATTTATCAACCACAAACCCAATACTTGAAAAATCTAAGGGTTTAAATTGAATCACGGTATCTAAACGATTACGAAATTCTGGCGAAAAACTTTTTTCAATAACTTTCATACTATCCGTTGCATGATCTTGAAAAGTAAAACCTATCGATGCTCGACTACCCTCTTCTGCACCTGCATTAGTGGTCATAATTAAAATGACATTTCTAAAATCGGCTTTTCGACCATTATTATCCGTCAAGGTACCATGATCCATTACTTGTAATAAAAGATTAAACACATCAGGATGCGCCTTTTCCAACTCATCAAGCAAAAGTACTGCATGCGGATGTTTATTAATTTTTTCTGTTAGCAAACCTCCTTGATCAAACCCTACATAGCCTGGAGGCGCACCTATTAATCTTGAAACCGTATGTCTTTCCATGTATTCAGACATATCAAAACGGATTAACTCAATACCCAACACCTTAGCTAACTGCCTACTTACTTCTGTTTTACCCACACCCGTAGGGCCGGCAAATAAAAACGAACCAATTGGTTTCTGGCTATCTCTTAAACCAGCACGTGATAACTTTATAGCTGATGCTAACGCACTAATCGCCGCATCTTGACCAAATACTAGCATTTTCAAATTCTTTTCCAGATTAGCCAGCTTATCAATATCATTTGTACTCACTGATTTAGCAGGAATTCTGGCGATTTTTGAAATAATTTCTTCGATTTCATAAGTACCAATGGACTGTTTACGCTCTGCCTCGGTCAACATGCGCTGTTTTGCACCTGCTTCATCAATGACATCTATCGCTTTGTCAGGCAAATGTCTATCATTGATATAGCGATCAGAAAGTTCTACAGCAACTTGCAATGCCTCTGGCGTATAAACAACACCATGGTGCTCTTCAAAACGCGACTTCAAGCCTTTTAAAATTAAAATAGTATCCTCTACAGAAGGCTCGACTACATCAATTTTCTGGAAACGTCGCGCTAAGGCATGATCTTTTTCAAAAATACTTCGGTATTCTTGGTAAGTTGTCGAACCAATACACCGTAATCGTCCTGAGGCTAAGGCTGGCTTAAGTAAATTAGACGCATCCATGACACCACCCGACGCAGATCCAGCCCCAATTATAGTGTGAATTTCATCAATAAATAATATCGCATCGGGTTCTTTTTTTAATTGATTGATGACTGCTTTTAAACGTTTTTCAAAGTCGCCTCGATATTTTGTGCCTGCAACCAACGCCCCTAAATCTAAGGAATAAATAACACTCTTCGCTAAAACCTCAGGAACCTGTTGCTCCACAATTTTTTTAGCGAGCCCCTCGGCAATAGCTGTTTTACCAACCCCTGCTTCGCCTACTAATAAAGGATTATTTTTACGTCTTCTACACAGCGTCTGAATGGTTCGCTCAACCTCAAGCTCACGACCAATTAAAGGATCAATGCGTCCTTCTTTCGCTTCGTTGTTTAAATTCGTTGCAAAACGATCTAAAGGCTTACCGCTTTCTGACTCGCCATGACCCTGTTCAGATAATTGTTCATCTTCCGACACATTATCACCGTCATTTTTTCCGATGCCATGTGCCATATAATTAACCACATCTAATCTGGTTATTTCTTGCTGATTCAATAAATAAACCGCATGGGAATCTTGCTCACTAAATAAGGCGACAAATAAATTTGCCCCCGTTACTTCTTTTTTATCGGTTGCCTGAACATGAAATACTGCACGTTGTAAAACTCGTTGGAACCCTAAGGTAGGCTGTGTTTCTCGATGCATACCATGAGGAAGTAACGAGATAGTTTCATTAATAAATTTAGTTAATTGTTCACGAATTAGCGATATATCACATTTACATGCATTTAATACTGCTGCTGAGGCGGTGTTATCAAGCAATGCCAGTAATAAATGCTCAACAGTGATAAATTCATGACGTTTATCATGAGCACTTTTAAAGGCATTATTTAAGGTTATTTCTAGTTCTTTATTTAACATAAACACTCCATTTAAACGACGTCCATAGAACACAACAAAGGATGTTGATGCTCACGGGAAAATTCATTAACAATAACAACTTTGGTAGCCGCAACATCTTTTGTATAGGTACCACACACACCTAAACCTTGAGTGTGAATTTGCAACATCACTTGCGTAGCTAACTCTTCAGACATTCCAAAGAATATCATTAAAACCTCAATAACAAAGTCCATTGGCGTAAAATCATCATTTAATAAAACTACTTTATACAGTGGTGGTGGCTGTAATTGAGGCCGATCACTTTGCAAAAGTAAATCATCATCGTGATCTTCATAAGGGATAGAGTTTGACATAATCATTGATAAATTAATTTCTTTTGTTAAACATAATGGGTTTGCTGGCGTATTTCAAGTTCAATTTCAGTAAAAAATTATACACTTTTACTTAATCTAAACTTTTTTATCGGTTATTCTTGATAGCTAAAAAACACCCTTAAAAGAGTTTAATATTCAGCAATAATTTAACCCTCTCTTTTTCACCTCTACTGTCTTTTTCTGCGCTAACAGCAGTTAAATTACCACAGCATTTTAATTACTTGAGATAAATTTATGGTTTGGAAACCACACGTCACCGTTGCCGCTATTATTGAACGGGAAAAAAAATTCTTGTTGGTTGAAGAAGAAACCACCCAAGGCCTTCAATTAAATCAACCAGCCGGACATTTTGAACAAAATGAAGACTTAATTGACGCCGTTAAACGCGAAGTTAAGGAAGAAACTGCCTGGCAATTTGAACCTCAAGCGCTTATTGGTGTCCAACTTTGGCGCAAAAACCCCACTTCACCCACATTTTTACGAATGTGCTTTACGGGAGTTTGTCATAGCTTTGATGCTAAACAACAACTAGATCAAGGCATCATTGCAACGCATTGGCTGACTCGCGATGAAATTGCTGCGCAACAACACCGGTTAAGAAGCCCTTTAGTCTTGATTGCCATAGATGACTATTTAACGGGTCAGCGTTATCCACTATCCTTGTTAACTTCATTTTTTGATACTGAACATGACTAAAAATATCATCGTTGGTATGTCTGGTGGTGTAGATTCTTCTGTCACTGCCCTGCTGCTATTAAAACAAGGACATACGGTCACTGGCTTGTTCATGAAAAACTGGGAAGAAGATGACGGCACAGACTATTGCACAGCAAGGCAAGATCTTGACGATGCGCAACAGGTTTGCGACCAACTTGGCATCCCCCTTCATACCATTAATTTTTCAACTGAATATTGGGATGAAGTATTTACTGTATTTCTTGAAGAGTTTAAAGCTGGTCGTACGCCAAATCCTGATATTTTATGTAATAAGCACATAAAATTTAAAGCTTTTTTAAACTATGCCACCACTGAATTAGGTGCTGATTACATTGCTACTGGGCATTATGCCCGAGTAACTCAAAGCAAGGGTACCTTTCAATTACTTAAAGGATTAGATCCTAATAAGGAGCAAAGTTATTTTTTGTATACCTTGGGACAGACTGCCCTATCTAAAACACTGTTTCCAATTGGTCATTTACATAAACCTGAAATTCGCCTACTGGCTCAACAAGCTGGTTTTCAAAATCATCAGAAAAAGGACAGCACTGGCATTTGTTTTATTGGTGAACGAAAATTTTCTGAATTTTTACAGCGTTACTTACCCTCACAACCTGGTGCTATTAAAACACCCGACGGTCGCTTAATTGGACAGCACCATGGCTTAATGTACTACACTTTTGGTCAACGGCAAGGCTTGGGTATTGGTGGCGTCAAAGATTCACCAGACGAACCCTGGTATGTTTTAGATAAAAACTTAGCTGAAAATATATTAATCGTGGCTCAAGGCCATGACCACCCACTACTTATGCATAACACGTTAGAAGCTGGGCAGCTTGACTGGTGCTCAACACCCTTAACAGCTAATACAGAATGCACAGCAAAAACCAGATATCGACAAGCTGATCAACGCTGCTATGTTGAACCCTTAGCAGATAATCGCTGCAAAGTTACATTTAAAACCCCACAACGTGCAATAACACCAGGTCAATCGATTGTTTTTTATGATAATGAGGTCTGCTTAGGTGGCGGTATTATTGAACATAAATCCAATCAATCCTCATGGTATACACACCCATAACAGCATACTTTAATTTATCGATAATCAAGGAAAACCATTATGATGAAAATAACCTCAAACCTGCTAAACCTTAGCACACTCCTCCTCTTAGGCTTCACTACACTTGCTTTTTCAGAACCTCGAATTGTAGGGGGTTATGATGCGCAACGCGGCGACTGGCCGTGGATGATCGGTCTAATCTACAGTGGTGATAGTAATTTTGATGGGCTAACATGCGGCGGCACATTAATCAATTCAACCTGGGTCCTTACTGCGGCCCATTGCATGATTGGTGAAACCACTCAGACCCTAAAGGTTGCAGGCAATCTTTATGATTTAAAAAAAGACGCGGGGATAATAAGAAACATTAAACGAATTATTGTTCATCCAACTTATAACCAACGCACTGAAGATAATGATCTGGCTTTATTGGAATTAACCCAACCTATCAATAATTTAACTCCCATTCCTGAGTTAAATAAACAAGCGGATATTGAAGGCGAGTATGCCACCACCGTTGGCTGGGGACGCCTTGGCGAAAATAACCGCAACTATCCAAATATCTTACAAGAGATTCAAGTGCCCATTGCCTCAGATACAGCCTGCAAACGTAGATACGATACAACCAGCAGCATGCTCTGTGCAGGTGAATTTGCAGGCGGAAAAGATACCTGCCAAGGCGATAGTGGCGGACCATTAATGCTATTACAACAAGGACAATGGACTTTAGTAGGCATAACAAGTTGGGGAACAGGCTGCGCTAGACCCAGAAATTATGGCGTTTACACACGTGTCTCAGAATTTATAGCTTATATTAATGAAACGATCACTACAGATTATTTTGCCCTTGCAGATGTCAATAACGATAACAAAATAGATCAATTTGACAAAACAGCTAAAATAAAAGCATTAACTGCTGAATTCACGCTTTGGAGAACGCAATGTTGGTTAAAATACCTTAGTTGTGCGGATGTTAATAACGACAAAAAAATTAACTATCTAGACTATTCTCGTCAACAAAAAAATCGTCAACTTGATTATACGAAATGGTTAAATCTTTATTGGAAACCAGAGTTAATCTAAACTAATAGGCAAAAAAAAGGCCGGTAAGAACCGGCCTTTTTTTACAAAATCAAGAATTAAGCAATTGATTTAACTTTTAAATTCAATCTACTTTTACTACGAGAAGCTTTGTTCTTATGAATAATTCCTTTATTCACTGCTGCATCGATAATAGGTTCGGCAATTTTAAATGCTGCTTGTGCCTTTTCTTTATCACCTTCTTTTACGGCTGCTAAAATCTTTTTAACAAACGTCCGTAAATTACTACGTTTTCCAGCATTGCTAACTCGTCGTTTTTCTGCTTGTTTTGCACGTTTTTTTGCTTGTGCTGTATTAGCCATAATGTCTTTTATTTCTTTAAGTTCAATTTTAAGCAAAACATTATCTTAATAAAGGTGAATATTGTCAACTACCTAAATATATAAAAACAATTGCCCTTAATTAATAATTTAATATCATGGTGCTTCAGCAGATAATGCATTTATTTACAGCATACTTTATATTCCTGACGGTAATAAACCATACACACTAAAAGTACAGCCACTCTCTAAAACAGGTCTCACATTTGCTCAAACGATTACTCAGCTCAAGCTTTACGGTAAGCAGTTTAACTTTAGTATCGCGCATTTTAGGCTTTCTTCGCGATATGTTAATTGCTCATTATTTTGGTGTTAGCACCACCACTGATGCCTTTTTTGTTGCCTTTAAGCTCCCTAACTTTTTTCGACGATTATTTACCGAAGGCGCGTTTGCTCACGCATTTATCCCCATATTACTTGAACACCAAACTTACACCGACCACAATGCCTTCAAAAAATTCATCAATAGCACAATAGGTATTCTGATACTTATATTAAGCGTTTCGCTAGTGTTCAGCCTGCTTACTGCACCCTTAATTATTTCCTTCATTGCGCCGGGCTTTGCTTGGAATAGTCTTCAACATGCTGAAGCAACTCAGTTACTTAGAATCATGCTGCCGTATTTAGCGTTTATTGTGCTCATTGGTTTTTCAGGTAGCTTACTGACCATGCACGGACACTTTGCACTCCCCACCCTTACGCCTGCACTTCTCAACCTCAGCATGATTATCTGTACGCTGTACTTAACACCCTACACCTCATCCCCAGTTGATGCGCTAGCTTGGGGTGTTTTTTTAGGAGGCATACTTCAGATAGCTTGCCAAATTCCAGGCCTACAACGCTTAAATTTACTACCAAACATTAACTTCAATTACCCTGATAACAAAAGCATCGAGATGCTACGCCGCATCATTCCATCTATTTTTAGCAGCTCAGTTACCCAAATTAATTTACTCCTTGACTCCTTTATTGCTTCTTTTCTTACTGCTGGCAGTGTTTCGTGGCTGTACTATTCTGACCGTCTGGTTGAATTGCCAGTGGGACTCATGGGTGCCACGCTCAGCACCATACTATTACCACAATTAACGCAACATTATATCCACCAACAAAGCGCGGCGTTTTCTGACACGTTAAGTGCTGGTTTACGCTTAAGTTTATTGATTAGCTTACCCGCGAGCATTGGGCTTATTGTGCTGGCAGAACCTATTTTAATTACATTATTTAATTATCAAGAATTCACCGCCACAGACGTGCATTTTACGGCTCAAAGTTTACAAGCCTATGCCTTAGGATTGCCCGCGTTTATCGCCATAAAAGTCTTAATTCCTGGCTTCAGTGCGCGCCATGATATAAAAACTCCCTTACGCTACGGCTATTATGCGATAGGCCTCAGCCTGCTATTAAACCTACTTGCCTGGCCTTTAGGTCATGCTGGCTTAGCCTTAGCGACGTCACTGGGGGCAATGGTTAATGCCTTATTACTGTTTAAAAGATTACGACACGATAAGCTTATCGTGCCTCAACGCACTGTTTATAAATTTATCATTCAAATAATAATCAGTAACTTGTTGATGACATTAGGACTCTGTTATGGACTGGAGCAACCTGACTGGCTTACCTTATCTAGTGACGAGCGGATTTTTTATTTAATACAATTTATTTTCTTAGGCATGATTATTTATGCGTTAAGCTTATTCATCTTAGGTCTGTCTAAAACCAGCCTAACCAAACACCTAAAATAAGTTACCGATACGCCTTACCTTTTCATACTTTTTTTAACTTATCTCTACGAAGCTAATGAACGCGTTACTCACCATAAAAAATCTCACGATCTCATTTAACTCAACGCGTGTCGTCAACAATTTAAGCTGTACACTTTATAGAGGCGAGACGTTTGCCTTAGTGGGTGAATCAGGCTCGGGCAAATCAATTACCGCACTCAGTGTTATCGGTTTATTGCCAACCAATGCCACGATAAGTGCCGAAATTCTTACGCTAAATACGAGCAACTTACTAGACTGCTCGGAAGAGGAAATGTGTGGTTTGCGCGGTAATAACATTGGTTTTATTTTTCAAGACCCAATGTCCTCACTTAATCCTGTGATGACTATTGGCCACCAAATTGCTGAAAGTTTAGCAAAACACCTCCAGCTTAACGGCAAACACGCGCACCAACGCGTCATCGAACTATTACGACAAGTAGAAATGCCCGATCCTGAGCAACGTTACAAAAGTTATCCACACCAACTTTCAGGAGGTCAACGCCAGCGTGTCATGATAGCGATTGCGCTAGCGGGCGAGCCAGAATTATTAATTGCCGACGAACCTACCACAGCACTCGACGTCACCATTCAGGCGCAAATATTAAACTTACTAAAAAAAATACAACGCGAGCGGGGCATGACACTTTGGCTAATCAGTCACGATTTAGCCTTGGTGGCTACGATTGCTGATCGTATTGCAGTGATGCAACAAGGTGAAATTGTTGAAACAAACAGCACCGAGGATTTTTTTTCCCACGCCACACACCCTTACACACAACAATTACTCAACGCGTTACCTACTATGAACCGCTTGTTTACAGCGCCTAAAGCGCAACGCGCGACAGTGCTTGAAATAAGTCATTTTTGTTGTGAATACCCCATCAAAAAAGGGCTGCTTCAGCGCACCGTCGGAGTTGTTCGTGCGGTACATGAGGTCTCTTTTAGTATTCAGCAAGGTAAAACCTTGGCGTTGGTTGGAGAATCTGGCTGCGGTAAAACTACGCTGGGCAAAAGCCTAGTTAATTTAATTCCTCATACAGCAGGAAAAATAATCTTTGAGGGACAAGAAATTAATACCGCCAACAAAAACGACATAAAAAAACTCCGCACCGCCTTGCAACTTATTTTTCAAGATCCCTTTTCAGCGATGAATCCACGCATGTTAATCAGTGACATTATTGCCGAAGGTTTAGAGAATGCTAACATAGCGTTAAATGAGCGTCAGCAACGCATTGAACAATTACTTACATTAGTCGACCTACCCATCAATGCCGCGCTACGTTATCCACATGAATTTTCAGGCGGACAACGGCAACGCATCTGTATTGCGAGAGCCTTAGCGGTAAACCCCAAACTCCTCATTTGTGACGAACCCACTAGCGCTTTAGATGTGTCTGTCCAAGCACAAATCATTGCCTTACTCAAAGCATTACAACAAGACAACGGCATCAGTTACTTGTTTATTACCCATGATTTGGCGCTAGTTGCTGAAATTGCAGATGATGTTGCAGTGATGTATCAAGGTCAAATTATTGAAATCGGCACTATGCAAGACGTGTTAAATCATCCTCAGCAGGACTACACAAAGAAATTATTAGCCGCCTCACCCACCTTAAAACGCCACTAAATGTAGCGTAACGCCCCTCTCTTTATTCCATAAGTGTCACGTCTCTGCATAAAAGACGCTTGGAATAATAACTCCCTTTACAACCGCATCGTTAAATCCATGGTCGCTTTGAGCGGCATCAACATGAAAAAACAAGTCTTTATCTTGGAGTGCTTGAGCGATTAGTTCAATTTCTTGAAGAACGCCGGTCTCATTGTTGACCTGCATTAAAGAAACAAGAATGGTCTGCTCTGTCAGTGCATCTAAAATGCAGTCAAGGCTTACCTGTCCATTAAGATCGGGTCTTAGATAAGTAATTTTAAAGCCAATGTTTTCAAGGTATTTGCAGGTATCCAATACCGCTTTATGTTCGCTAGCGGAGGTAATGATGTGGTTGCCTTTGCCTTGATACCTTAAGGCAATTCCCTTGATAGCCAGATTATTTGATTCCGTAGCACCTGAGGTGAAAATCAGATCCTTCGCTTTGCAACTTAATAGATGTGCGATTTCAGTGCGGGATTGCTCGACTAAGGCATCCGCTATTTCACCAAAACCATGCTGCAAAGATGCAGGGTTAGCGAAAACCCCGTCCATGGTTAAGCATTGCGCCATGGGTGTTGTCGCAGCGTAATCGAGATAAATTTGAGTATTCAAAACAGGTTTTGCAGGTTAGTTATGTACTTAAATAAGTGCTAAATTTAAGCCAAATGGAAAGAGTCTTTTCAATTATTTATGCAGGGCTTTACCATAAACACCTTAATTATTGAGGTGTTTATGTAATATTGGCGCAAGCCTTTATATTTTTGTGGATTCCTCAAAGGTGAATCTTGCAATGTCAGTACAAACGGCGCACAATTAATCATGGATTTTTGGAGATTAACGATGAACAAAACAATTATTAAAGAAAACCGACTTAATATACGCTGCGATAACTATGCCCGGCAGATGCTTGATAAAGCGGCGGCCTACGCGCATGTCAGTATCTCGGAATTTGTGTTGACTCACGCTTTATCTTCCGCAGAACTCGTCATTAAAGAACATGAGTCGATCACCTTACAGCCAGAAGATTTTCAAGCTTTTCTTACTGCACTTGATAAGCCGCTGCAACCTAATGCTGCATTAAACCGGGCTTTCGACCGTCACAATTTACAGGTTAAGCGTTGACAGCCTACTTTATCCGGGCTCATGACGGAAAAATTGATACGAAAAAGTTTAACTGTGGGCATTCTGCACTGGATGACTATATTCGACGTTATGCTTCCCAGGATGTGAAACGCGATCTTGCAAGAGTTTTTGTGGCTACACCGGACGATGATAGTGATCATCTCGCCGGTTTTTTCACCTTAAGTGCTGGCAGTGTTAATTGTTCGGACTTGCCAGAAAGTTTGGCACGGAAACTCCCCCAATATCCAATACCCGTAGCCCTGATAGGCCGATTAGCCGTCGATCAAGCCTTTCAAGGCAAAGGCTTGGGGTCGATTTTGTTGGCAGATGCGTGTTTAAAAGTAAAGCAGGCAAGCGATAGTTTGGCTGTGGTTGGTATTGTCGTTGATGCAAAGGATGCAACAGCTGCGGCTTTCTATCGCCATTTCGGATTTATCGCGCTACCGGGTAAGTCAGATCGATTTTTACTGCCTAATGCCGCTTTTTGTTGAGGCAATGCGTTAAAACGAACTGATCAATGTCATTCCACGCTTTCAATTTATGGGTGCTGCTGCCTCATGTTGAAATTGTCCAGAAAGTAACAGCTGGAATGAAGTCTGTAAAAGCACACATTTAATTACGGCAATCATCAGGAAAATTTGTAATAATCCTTAGCACTGTTAGAAGAGCAAAAAAAACAGAGCCTCAAGCCATTTTTATCAACAACTTTAAGGAAAAATACGCTATGAACAAATCCGATCTGATTGCCGCCATTGCCGAACACGCTAATTTAACCAAAGCTGACGGATACGGATAGGAAATTCAAACGCCTCAACCGAAGTGTCCCACCTAAAACCATTATCACCAGCGCCATTTTTCACTCTTTCGGCACTCACCGAACGTTTGCCACGCTCACCCGATCCCATTGTGAACCAAAAATCAGCCCTTTGTGGCCCGATTCCTAACCT
>QYQN01000082.1 GCA_007280895.1 Methylococcaceae bacterium | reverse complement strand
TAATACCCTTTATTTTACCCCCCCCCCCCAAGAACAGCAGCAAAAACACCTCAGGAGAGCTATGTTAGCATTCATTTTTGGCAGGATAACTATGCGTAGCGCTGGCTTTTTAATTATTGCACTGATGACCTTTCTGTTATTGAGCACGCTTATGGGCCTCTCTTTTTATCTCTCTGAGGAAAGAGAGGCTGTGATTGTGGAAATAAATGTGGCAGGTCGGCAACGTATGTTAACCGAGCGTATGAGCTTAACCATACATAAACTCGATGTTGCACAACGACTGCATACTGCACAGCAACCCTTACAGAAGCAATTGCAACAAGACATACTGCTTTTTGAAAGCACCTTACACAGCTTTCAATATGGTGGAATTATTACAGATAGCTACGAAAATAGTACTCGCTTACGTGCTGCAGAGAAGCCAGCGATGCTGCCGTTATGGGCTACCATTAGGGCGGTATGGGACGGCTATCGTACACATTTACAAATACTTAGTAACGAACCCACGGCACCTTACGCGATGACAGTTTGGCAGACTTTAGCGCAACAAGAAGAGCAGCAAGTAGACTTAATGAATGAGTGGATCAATACTGTTCAGCTAGGCCGTCAGCAAGACTTAACACGCGTGTGGCAAATAAAAAATGGCGTGTTTTTTCTACTGTTGCTATCGACAGGGTATTTTTTAAGATTTGGTGTTAAAGCTTATCGAGTCTTGCGCACGACCAATACAGAACAATTACAACATCTGGCGTTGCTTCAGGTTTGTTTAAAAAAAGCCCATGATGTCATTATTATTAGTGAAGCTACGCCCACCTCAAATAACGGCAGTATTATTTATGTTAACGATACCTTTGAGGAAGTCACTGGGTATGCAGCGGCAGAAATTTTAGGTAAAACCGCCGCGCTATTACGCTCGCCCAATGCTGATCCAGAAGTATTTAAACGTATTCGTGACGCTATCGCGCAGTGGCAACCAGTGCGTGAAGAAGTCTTAAATATGACTAAAAGTGGTAATGAAATTTGGGTTGAATTAGACATCACGCCCGTAGCCGATGACACGGGTGCATTACGTTATTGGATATCTGTGCAACGTGACATTACCGAACGCAAAGCCTTGGAGCTTTCTTTACAGAGATTAAATACGCTTAATATTTCACAACAACAACGCCTGAAATTATTAGACGCGTGCTTACAGAAAGCAAATGACGTTATTATCATCACTGAAGCAGAGCCTATTGATTTGCCTGGTCCAAAAATTATTTATGTTAACGAAGCCTTCGTGCGTTCAACAGGTTACAGTATAGAAGAAGCGATTGGGCAAACACCAAGAATGCTTCAAGGTAAAAAATCTGATCGCGCAGTGTTTGATAAGGTTCGGCATGCCTTAAAAAAATGGCAGCCAATTCGTGTTGAAGTCTGTAATTACACCAAAAGTGGTACAGCGTTTTGGATGGAACTAGATATTACGCCCGTTGCAAATGAAGACGGGCATTACACCCATTGGCTTTCTATTCAGCGTGATGTCACTGACAGAGTCAATATGCAACAGCAGTATTATGACTTAATGCAGCGTCATCAAGTTATTTTAGATAATATGCCCGCGTTAATTGGTTATTGGGATAAAAACCAGTGCAATGTATTTGCCAATCTTGCTTATCAACGCTGGTTTGCCGTCGTGCCAGAAGAGATAAAAGGAAAATCACTGCGAGAATTATTGGGCGAAGCTGTGTATCAACGCAACTTGCCGTATATTGAAGGCGCATTAAACGGCACCTTACAACGTTTTGAACAAGTCCTGCCTTATAAAGATAAAGAAGAGTTACGGTATACCTTAACGGAATATATTCCTCACCTTCTTAACAACGAGGTCGTCGGATTTTATGTAATTGCCTTTGATATTTCTGATTTAAAACACATCGAAAAAGAAAATCAGGCAAATGAAGATAAATTACAAAAACTATTTGATTTATCGCCCTTGGGCATTGGCTTAGTCACTATGGACGGGCGTTTTATTGAAACCAATCATGCGTTTGAGCGTATTTGTGGGTATTCAAGAGAGGAGTTAAATCAATTAGCGTATTGGGACCTTACGCCTAGCCACTATGCCGCAGAAGAAGCAGCGCAACTGGAAGAATTAAATACCACGGGTAAATACGGCCCTTTCGAAAAAGAATATATTCAAAAAACAGGCACAATTATTCCGGTGGTCTTAAACGGTGTAAAAATTTTTGGTGCTGATGGGCAACCGTATATTTGGTCAATTATTGAAGACATTAGTCAGCGTAAACATAACGAACAAAACTTACTCAAAGCAAAACAAGCAGCAGAGCTGTTAGCGCATTCAAAAGCAGAGTTTTTGGCTAATATGTCACATGAAATACGCACTCCCATGAACGCTATTATGGGCTTATCTGCGTTAGCCCTTAATAAAGCCTTAACTGACGAAGTGCGGGATTATGTAGAAAAAATAAGCCATGCGTCCGAAGGCTTATTAACCATTCTTAATGATATTTTAGATTTTTCAAAGTTAGAAGCTGGGGGCGTTACTTTAGACTATAACGTGTTTAATATTGAGGTTTTATTAACGCGTATGCAGCATTTATTTGCCCCTTCAGCACACGAAAAAGGCTTAAGCTTTGTTACCCAAAAAGATGCACAGGTGCCTGACTTTTTGCTGGGTGATGAATTACGTTTACAGCAAGTTTTGGTTAATTTAATAGGTAATGCCGTTAAATTTACCTTGCAGGGTAGTGTGTCATTACAGGTTTCATTGCTGAATAACGATGACACTGAAGCGCTGATCCGCTTTAGCGTGAGCGATACAGGGATAGGCATTTCTGATAACGCTATCGACAAATTATTTAACCCATTTAGTCAAGCAGATACCAGCACCACGCGTAACTTTGGTGGCACGGGCTTAGGTTTATCCATTAGTGATAAATTAGTGCAACTAATGCAGGGTGAATTTAATGTGATAAGCACGCTAGGAGAAGGATCAACATTTAGCATTATCGTGCCCTTAGGTATTGATGCGTCAGCTGAAACAAGAATCATCGCGCCACAATTTGCCAAAACGGTAAGCGGCGGTTTAACGACAAGCTTACAAGAAAGTGCTAAACCTATCAGCGGCAGCCATATTTTAGTGGTGGAAGATTACGACTTAAATCAGCAAGTCATCACCGAATATTTGGAGCTTTCGGGCATGACGGTAGACGTGGCAAATAATGGTAAAGAAGCACTCAGCATGTTGGCAACCACTCACTACGATGCGGTATTAATGGACGTGCAAATGCCTGTAATGGGCGGCATTGAAGCCACCACCTTGCTACGTCAACAAGCGCACTTTGCAAACTTACCTGTAATAGCCTTAACGGGCGGCGTGACGCAAGAAGAACGTGCACAATGTTTTGCCTGCGGCATGAACGCTTTTGTTAATAAGCCCATCAAAATGCAAGAACTGTTAAGCGTATTAAAAGACTATTTATAAGCCGGGCATTAGCTCATAGGTCATACGTCGCACTAGGCGATAGCCGCATTGCGACACTCTACCTTCTGCATCCATGCCGTCCTATCGCCTGGTACACCCTATACAATTATAGGCTGTCCAGTCGGTGTCGGTTGCCAATCATAACCAGTACGACTTGCTACAGGAATTCCCAGGAATTCCGTTGGGCAGGTATTAAAACATGCCGCATCTGAACGCAATCAAATCACTTAAATACTTTTATAATCAATTACTTACTGCGTTAAAATAAACATACGTTAAATGACGTATGAGTTATTTAACGCATTGTCTTCAAAAGCCCACACAGTGAATAATCGCAATCGCCGATACTGGCAGCATCGCTTTCGAGTGAATGATTTTATCTATGCGCTTATGGAACAGGGGATTTTTTATGAAAGACATTATTGATTATGCCACGACTACGAGTAGACATTATCCGCTACTTTTAACAGCCATCATTTCTTCTACATTAGCGTTAGGTCACACGTCTGACGCTCAGGCCGGAGCTACGTTTAAAATCGATGACACCAAATGGGTTAGCTTGGGTGCTGGCTTGCGCAGTAGCTTTACCGCCAATGAAAATGCAGCGCCAAGCGGCAATAGTTACAGTAATAACTTTAATCTTGATAACGTTCGTTTATATCTAAATGGGCAGATTCATAAATACCTTAAAGTTGAAGTCAATACCGAGTGTCAGACCTGTGGTAGCGGCGGTGAAGTTAGGGTGTTAGATGTTATTGGTAAGATTGAAGTCAATCCGTATGTGAATTTGTGGGTGGGTAGAATGTTAGTGCCTGCTGAACGTCGTGAGATGAACGGGCCGTTTTATAGTTCGGTTTACAATATTTACGCTAATGGCACGCCCTTTGAGCCAGCTGATCAAAACGTAACGATTAAATCAGATGGGACGTCAGCAGGGTCGTTTGGTCGTGATGATGGGGCAACTATTTGGGGTGCTGCCTTAGCGGGTCGCTTGCAATATGCCTTTGGTTTTTTTCGTGGCTTACGTGGCGGCGCCAATAACGATGACAATATTTTGTATGCACAACGCGTGGCGTATAACTTTTGGGAAGTTGAAAAAAATCCTGGCTACTACACGTCTGGCACGTATTACGGCACAGGTGGCGATATTTTAACCTTAGGTGTAGCGAATATTTATCAACAACAAGGCGTGGGTACGCTTGCTAATCCAGCTAATTTCCGTGGCACTTCAGTGGATGTCTTATTGGAAAAAGTATTACCTAATAATGGTGTAGTAACCGTTAATGGTGAGTATAAAAATTACGGTGTCGATGGCAATACCTTGCCTATTCCTTTCGCGCCTGGGGCGGCTGGCAGTGGCACTTTTGGGTTGTTCCAAGGCAATGCTTACGATGTGAGTGCAATGTATTTATTTCCTAGCAAAGTAGGCTACGGCAAACTGCAACCGTATGGTCGCTATGTGAACAATATGCCAGTGCATGGTGCCGATCAGGATGTCTTCGAGGGCGGCATGAATTACATTATTGACGGTCATAACGCACGGGTGTCGTTAAGTTATCAGCGTTATTTAGCGACTGAATTAAATGGCATGACAGTGGGTTTCCAGTGGCAAATTTAACTACAAAATGAGGATTATTAAGATGAAAAATTATTCAGTAGTAGGTAAAAAATATTTTTTAATGCTCAGTCTGTGCGCTTCACTTGTGGTTAATGCACAGGCAGAAGAGACGATTAAAGTAGGTGTTTTGCATTCGTTAAGTGGAACGATGGCGATCAGTGAAACGACCTTAAAAGACACCATGTTAATGTTGATTGAGGAGCAAAATAAAAAAGGCGGGTTGTTAGGTAAAAAATTGGAAGCTGTGGTGGTTGATCCGGCCTCTAATTGGCCGTTATTTGCTGAAAAAGCACGCGAGTTACTTACTAAAGATAAAGTCTCGGCTATTTTTGGCTGTTGGACATCGGTGTCGCGTAAATCGGTGTTGCCCGTTATTGAAGAGTTAAATGGGATTTTGTTTTATCCCGTGCAATATGAGGGTGAAGAGTCATCTAAAAACGTGTTTTACACAGGGGCAGCACCCAATCAGCAAGCGATTCCTGCTGTTGATTACTTAATGAACGATTTAAAAGTAAAACGTTGGGTGTTGGCTGGTACTGATTATGTGTATCCACGCACCACTAATAAAATCTTGGAGGCATATTTAAAAGCCAAAGGGGTGGCAAAAAAAGACATTATGATTAACTACACGCCATTTGGTCATTCCGATTGGCAAAGTATTGTGGCTGAGGTGAAAAAGTTTGGTTCAGCAGGTAAAAAAACGGCGGTCGTGTCAACAATTAATGGCGATGCAAACGTGCCTTTTTATAAAGAATTAGGCAATCAAGGCGTGTCGGCGGAAAACATTCCAGTGGTGGCCTTTTCTGTGGGTGAAGAGGAATTATCAGGCGTGGACACCAAGCCGTTGGTGGGGCATTTAGCCGCTTGGAATTACTTTATGAGCATCGATACGACTAAAAATGCCGCCTTTATTAAGCAATGGCATGACTACATTAAAAATCCTAAACGCGTCACCAATGATCCTATGGAAGCGCATTATTTAGGTTTTAATATGTGGGTGAAAGCCGTTGAGAAAGCGGGGACAACCGATGCTGAGGCAGTACAAAAAGCCATGATTGGCATTGATTATCCTAATTTAACGGGCGGTATCGCTAAAATGTTGCCTAATCATCATATTAGTAAACCCGTGCTGATTGGCGAAATTCAGGATGATGGTCAATTTATGACAGTTTGGCAAACCAATAAAGTGGTCGATGGTGATGCGTGGTCAGATTTTTTACCTGACAGTAAACCGATTATTGCAGATTGGACCGCGCCTATTCAGTGTGGTAACTACAATACCAAAACCAAAAAGTGTTCTGGGCAAAATTATTAAGTAGATTAGGTTAACGTTCGCGTTTTTCGAGCTAGGTCGCTCTGTGTGGTTAAGCCTCGGGGAGCGCGTGCGTGATGAATCATTCTGCACAGTGGGTCATTAGGCTGCTGGTTACTTTTAATTGGATTTACAAATGAACTCTTTGCCAAGGTGCTATGTGTTGCAATGCGTTAGTTACGTGTTGCTGGGGTTGTCGCTGTTGTTTATCAGTCAGGCGGAAGCAAGTGATAGTGCTGCGTCGTTGCAGGCTAGCTTAGCGCTTTTAAAGCAATCCTCAATGACCGCACGTAAACAAGCTATTACGCAGTTGGGTGAAGGGCATCAGCCACGTAGCTTAGTCATTTTGCATGCCCTGTTGGTGGGGCAGCTTTTTATCCTTAAAAGCACCGATACGATGGTGCTTGCTGAGGCTCAGGCTGAACAAGCCTTTACGGTGTATGCTGCTGAGTCAAATAAAGATTTAGGGAAATTTTTAGCTGCGGAGTTAAGTAAGATTAACTTAACAAACGCATTGCGCAGTCAGGTGCGTCAGTTAATAGCAGAATTAGAAATTAATGCAGAACAGCCAGCGACACGGTTGGCGGCAGTTAAAAAGTGTGCGGAAAGCGTCGATGATCATCTGCTCAGTATTATCAAAGCACGTTTACCGATAGAAACAGACGCGCAGGTTAAACAAGCAATTCAGCAGGTGTTGTTACTTCAAGACATGACACAAGGCGCAAAAAGTGAGCGCATTGCTGCAATGAAGGTGTTGAAAAATCAAGATAGTTTGGCGGTGGTTAATCAATTAAAAACCTTTGTCGAAAAAGATAGTGAGGGTCAGTTCCTTGAAACAGATGCGGATATTCGCCATGTTGCTGAAGCGGCGTTAACAACAATTACTCAGCGTATGCATTGGTATGCGGGCATAGAAACCGTTTTCTTCGGGTTGAGTTTAGGGGCGGTGTTGGTGTTATCAGCCATAGGCCTAGCGATTACCTTTGGTGTGATGGGGGTCATTAATATGGCGCATGGCGAGCTTATGATGCTGGGTGCATACACCACTTATGTTCTTCAGCAACTGCTACCTAACCACGTGGGCTTGTCGTTATTGTTAGCAATTCCTGCTGCTTTTTTACTATCAGCCGTTGTCGGGATGCTAATCGAACGCGGCATTATTCGCTTTTTATACGGTCGTCCATTAGAAACATTACTGGCCACGTTTGGTGTCAGTTTACTTTTACAGCAGTTGGTACGCACACTTTTTTCGCCCCTTAACAAAAGTGTGGCAACGCCACAATGGCTAAGTGGTTCGTGGCAAGTGAATGATTTTTTATCGTTAACATGGAATCGTTTTTATATTTTTGTGTTTTGCTTAGTGGTTTTTGTGGCACTGATGCAACTACTTAAACGCACCCGATTGGGCTTGGAAGTCAGAGCTGTTGCACAGAATCGTACTATGGCAAAAGCAATGGGCATTCCTACTGCGCAGGTCGATGCACTCACTTTTGGGCTGGGTTCGGGGATTGCTGGTGTTGCAGGCGTTGCTTTAAGCCAGATTACTAATGTGGGCCCTAATTTAGGACAAGCCTATATTGTTGATTCCTTTATGGTAGTGGTCTTTGGCGGCGTAGGTAATTTGCTGGGCACCTTGGTCGCAGGCTTTTCTTTAGGGATTGCGAATAAGTTTTTAGAGCCTTTTGCTGGAGCGGTATTGGCGAAAATTTTGTTGTTGATTTTTATTATTTTATTTATTCAAAAGCACCCGCGTGGTTTGTTTCCACAAAAAGGCAGAGCGGCTGATTCTTAACGCACAGATTAATTTGATTCTTAAGCAAGAATCTTGTGTTCACAACTTTTGGTAGGTTTACACCATGAAGCACTTCCTGTTTGCTCATCATGATAACTTTAGTCGCACGCTGGTCATTGCCTTAGCAACGCTGACCATCGGCATTCCCTTACTGACGCTGCTTACGCCTGCGGAATCTGTTTTTCATTGCTCAGCTTATACGCTGTCCTTGCTGGGCAAGTATCTTACCTTTGCCTTAGTCAGCTTATCGTTAGATCTTGTGTGGGGCTATTGCGGTATTTTGGCACTTGGACATGGGGCATTTTTTGCCTTAGGTGGTTACGTGATGGGGATGTACCTCATGCGTCAAATTGGCTCGCGTGGCGTTTACGGTAATCCTGAATTGCCTGATTTTATGGTGTTTTTAAATTGGCAAGAATTGCCGTGGTATTGGTTAGGGGTTAATCATTTTGGCGTTATGCTGCTGTTGGTTGGCTTAGTGCCTGGCTTATTGGCGTTGGTATTTGGTGGTTTGGCGTTTCGTTCTCGGGTGACGGGTGTGTATTTGTCAATTATCACGCAAGCCTTAACTTATGCCTTATTGCTGGCTTTTTTTCGTAATGAAATGGGCTTTGGCGGTAATAATGGCTTAACGGATTTTAAAGAAATTTTAGGCTTTAATTGTCAATCTGAAGCGGTGCGCTTAGGGTTGTTTTTTCTTTCTGGCTTAGCGTTACTTGGCAGTTATTTACTGTGTCATGCCGTCGTGCAGAGTAAATTAGGACGTGTGGTGATGGCGATACGTGATCAAGAAGCACGCGTGCGTTTTTTAGGGTATCGCGTTGAGCTATATAAATTATGGATTTTTGTTTTCGCCGCGATCTTAGCAGGCATTGCCGGCGCTTTGTACGTCCCGCAAGTGGGCATTATTAATCCCAGTGAGTTTTCGCCACTTAATTCTTTGGAAATTGTCATTTGGGTAGCCATTGGTGGGCGTGGCACTTTATATGGTGCGATCATTGGAGCGATGTTGGTCAATTATGGCAAAACTGTCTTAACAGGTTTATTACCCGAGGCGTGGTTGTATATTTTGGGCAGTTTATTTGTTTTGGTTACTTTGTTGTTACCGCAAGGTTTGGTGGGTTGGCTGCGTTCTTACACCAAGGAGCGCAGCGTATGAATAGACAGTTGACTCAGGCTAGTAGTGCGTCCCCCTTAGCGACTCATGAGCCGATGCTGGATACACGGCATGGACCTATTTTATATTTAGAGGATGTGAGCGTTAGTTTTGATGGCTTTAAGGCATTGAACCAGTTGTCTTTATACATCACTACAGGAGAGTTGCGGTGTTTGATTGGTCCTAATGGCGCAGGTAAAACAACCTTAATGGATGTTATCACGGGTAAAACACGACCCGATTCAGGTGCGGTGTTTTTTGGTCAACGTATTGATTTACTTAAGTTAGATGAGCCTGCTATTGCACAAGCGGGGATTTGTCGTAAGTTTCAAAAGCCCAGTGTTTTTGAGGCGTTAACTGTTTTTGAAAATTTGGAGTTAGCCTTACACACAAATAAAAATCCTTGGCATAGCTTATTTTTTCGGTTAACACCGCAACAGCGTGAGCGTATTGATGAGGTGTTAACCACCATTGGTTTACGCAAGCATAGCCAGCATTTCGCGGGCATTTTGTCGCATGGTCAGAAGCAATGGCTGGAAATAGGCATGTTATTAATGCAAGAACCTAAGGTGATGCTGGTTGATGAGCCGATAGCTGGCATGACTCAACAAGAAATAGAACGCACCGCTGAGTTATTGCTGTCTTTGCAAGGTCAGCAAACCATTGTGGTGGTTGAGCATGACATGGCGTTTATTCGCACCATTGCAGATAAAGTAACCGTTTTGCATGAAGGTGCGGTGTTAACAGAGGGCACGATGGATGAAATTCATAAGGACCCTCGGGTGATTCAGGTGTATTTGGGGGCGGCATGTTAAAGGTGCAGGGGGTAGAGCATTATTACGGTGCCAGTCATACGCTTTGGGATATTAATATTGAGGTGCCCAAAGGTAGCTGTGTGTGTTTAATGGGGCGCAATGGCGTAGGAAAAACAACGTTACTTAAAACCATTATGGGTATTCTTCCTGCCAAAAGTGGTGAAATTTATTTTAATGGAACCTTATTAAGTAATCATAAAGCAGAGCAACGTGCTGCCTTGGGGATGGGTTATGTGCCGCAAGGGCGTGAAATTTTTCCCTTGTTAACGGTTGAAGAGAATTTGAAAATAGGGCTTCGGGTGGCGCGTAAACAGGGTATTACCGCAGTCCCTGAATTTATTTACGAGTTATTTCCAGTGCTAAAACAGATGTTAAAACGTCGCGGTGGAGATTTATCAGGGGGGCAACAACAGCAATTGGCTATCGCAAGGGCCTTAGTGATTAACCCTAGTTTGCTTATTTTAGATGAACCCACCGAGGGCATTCAGCCTAATGTGGTCAGTGAAATTGGCGAGGTGATTATTCGGCTTAATCGCTCACGCGGTACGCCCTTGCACTTACCCAAAAATAATCCCTATGCCTTGGGTGAAATTCATCAAGCAATCAATCAATTAACGCATGATTTTGGCATAACCGTGTTATTGGTCGAACAAAAACTGCCGTTTGCACAAAAACTTGCGGATTATTTTTGTCTCATGGAGCGTGGTCGTATTGTCGCCACAGGTGCTATGGAAAATCTAGACGAGGGTATTATTAACCAGTATTTAACGGTGTGAGTGTGTAATGATTACTGTCCTGCACCCTGAATGGGTGTTAACTTTTATCGAGAATAATTATGAAAACAAAGCTTAGTTTGGCTCTTGGCGTAGCACTTTCCTTACTTATTTCGCCTGCGTTGGCTCATACTGGTGTGAATACTGCCGATGATTTTTACGAAGGTATTCTGCATCCTTTACTGGGTCTTGATCATTTATTAGTCCTGTTTGCCGTGGGGCTGTGGGCAGGCTTGCAAAATAATAAAGCTGCTTGGTTATTTACTGTGGGGTTTTTAATTGCCATGAGTCTCGGTGCGCTGATTAGTCAATGGCTGGTTGCGCCGCTGTTAGCCGAGGTACTGGTGCTGGTCTCTGTGCTGGTGTTAGGCATAGTCATTTACTGCCAAGTTGTATGTGTTTTACCTGTAGCTATGGTATTCGTGGCGGTGTTTGCCTTAGCTCATGGGTATGTTCATGCCTTAGAAATGAATGCGGCGACCTCTGCATTAGGCTATTCATTGGGCTTTTTACTGACTACCGCTATTTTGCAGGCACTGGGCGTGTGGCTTGGGCAAGCACTTGTTAACGCCCGCGCAGAACGTCTGGCAAGGGGCTTTGGTGCTATCTGTACGTTGGTCGGATTAGGTTTGTTAACGGGCTTATGAATGCGCCTGATCAGGCGGTTGTGCATGGCTGGCAAGCCAAGTTAACCTTAGGGTTTAGTTATGCTTACGGTAAAACCGTGTTATCAGAGCGGCAGCATCAGGGGCCGTTAACGGTACAACGTCCCTTTTATCCCGAAGGTGATATTTGCCATGTGTATGTCTTGCATCCACCAGGTGGCGTTGTGGCGGGGGATTGTCTTACTGTCAAGGTAAACGCTAACGCCCACAGCAAGGCTTTAATTACCACGCCAGCGGCAGCTAAATTTTATCGAAGCGAAGGCTTGTGGGCTTATCAAACCAGTATCTTGAACATTGCGGCAACGGCTAGTTTAGAATGGTTGCCACAAGAAACGATTATCTATGAAGGCGCTCAGGTAAAGGCTGAAACAACGGTAAATTTAGCAAAGGACGCGCATTTTATTGGCTGGGAAATAGTGGTTTTTGGTCGCCCTGCTGCACAGGAAGGTTTTACTTCTGGGCAGGTTATTATGTTGTGGCAATTTTTTCATGAGCAGCACTTATGTTATCGCGAACGCTTAGTTATTGATGCCCAAACACTGTTAGCAAACTGGGGATTACAAGGACATTGTGTGTGTGGAACTTTATTTGCCTATCCTGCAAGTAAAGCAAGTTTGGCTGTTGTGCAAGCCCTTATCGAAGACCATCCACATTGTGGCGTAAGCGTGGTGGGGGAGTTGTTAATTTGTCGCGCCCTCGCGCATCATGCCGATCAATTGCGTGAATTTTTTCAGCAAATATGGCAAGCCTTACGTCCAGAATTTATCCAACGAACAGGCTGTCTACCTAGAATTTGGTCCACTTAAGCATTTTTTATCACACATTGAGAGACTTTCATGCACTTAACTACTCAGGAAAAAGACAAATTACTGCTTTTTACCGCCGCTTTATTAGCTGAACGCCGCAAAGCACGGGGGGTAAAGCTTAATTATCCCGAAACGGTCGCCTATCTTTCTGCGGCAATTATGGAAGGGGCGCGTGATGGCCGCACTGTTGCTGACTTAATGGCGTATGGACGAACTTTATTAACGCGGGACGATGTGATGGAGGGTATCAGCGAAATGTTGCCTGATGTGCAAGTGGAAGCAACGTTTCCTGATGGCACTAAATTAGTGACTGTCCACAATCCCATTCTTTAAGAGGTGCCTGATGATTCCTGGAGAAATTATTCCCCAAGACGGTGACCTTGAGTTAAATGCTCAGGGAGTTCGTTTGCATATATTAGTTGCAAATAGTGGTGATCGGCCCATTCAAGTTGGGTCACATTATCATTTTTATGAAACCAATCCTGCTTTGCATTTTAATCGCGAGGCGACGCGTGGCTATCGTTTAGATATTCCTGCTGGTACCGCTGTTCGCTTTGAGCCTGGGCAGCAACGACATGTTCAGTTAGTTGCTTATGGTGGCAAGCGTCGGGTGTTTGGTTTTAGGCAAGCGATCATGGGCGATTTATAAATTGACGTTACGCAGTAACGTGTTTTGCTTCCCGTTTGCCGTGCGTCAGCAGGAGGGCAGGAAGCCCTCTTTGCAGACCTAGGCAAAATCGAGAAGCGCAAGGATGAAGCGGCAACCGGGCCGCCTTTTCTTTGGATACTTTCTTTTGGCGGTGCAAAAGAAAGTAACTCGCCGTCGGGTGCGAGCACCCGCTTAACAAGCCGTCGTGATAGCGACACTTTACACGTTGTGTTCAAGCCGCAGTGAAGGTCTGCGTAACATCAGTTATAAAGAAATTTAACCAGGTTTATTAACGAGGGAAAGCTTATGAGTAAAATTACCCGTCAAGCGTATGCGGATATGTTTGGCCCTACTACGGGCGATAAAGTGCGTTTAGGTGACAGTGCCTTATTTTTACAAGTTGAAGATGATCGAACCGTATACGGCGAAGAGGTAAAATTTGGCGGTGGTAAAGTTATTCGTGACGGTATGGGGCAAAGTCAAGCCACTGCTGCAACCGCCATGGATTTGGTGATTACCAATGCGTTAATCATTGATTATTGGGGCATTATCAAAGCGGATATCGGGGTAAAAAATGGGCGTATTGCGGGCATAGGTAAAGCAGGTAATCCTGATATTCAAACAGGAGTCACGTTAATTATTGGCCCGGGTACAGAGATTATTTCAGGCGAAGGGAATATTATTACCGCAGGCGGTATTGATGCCCATATTCATTTTATTTGTCCACAGCAAATTGATACGGCTTTACATTCTGGCATAACCACCATGATTGGCGGAGGCACCGGGCCTGCTACGGGCACTAATGCGACAACGTGTACGCCAGGTCCGTGGTATTTGCAGCAGATGTTGTTGGCATTAGATGGCTTGCCGATGAATTTTGGCTTGCTAGGCAAGGGCAATGCTAGCTTACCCGAGGCCTTAGTTGAACAAATTAACGCTGGAGCTATGGGGTTAAAATTACATGAAGATTGGGGGTCCACGCCAGCGGCTATCGATTGCTGCTTAAGCGTTGCTGAGCTGCATGATGTGCAAGTCGCTATTCATACTGATACCTTAAATGAGTCAGGTTTTGTTGAAGACACCATTGCCGCTTTTAAAGGACGCACCATTCATACTTATCATACTGAAGGTGCAGGCGGTGGGCATGCGCCTGATATTATCAAAGCCTGTGGTTTACCTAATGTCTTACCTTCGTCCACTAATCCTACTCGACCTTACACCATCAACACCATTGATGAGCACTTAGATATGCTCATGGTGTGTCATCATCTTGATCCCAGTATTCCAGAAGATGTTGCTTTTGCCGAATCGCGGATTCGTAGAGAAACCATTGCGGCTGAAGATATTTTGCATGACTTAGGCGCCTTTTCGATGATTTCCTCAGATTCACAAGCCATGGGACGAGTTGGGGAGGTGATTATTCGTACCTGGCAAACTGCGCATAAAATGAAATTGCAACGTGGTCATTTAGCGCCAGAAACGCCCAGTGGTGGCATTGAGAGCGAGACCAGCAATGATAATTTTAGGATTAAACGCTATCTTGCTAAATACACGATTAATCCAGCAATCAGCCATGGCATTGCGCATGAAGTTGGCTCGATTGAAGTAGGCAAGCTGGCCGACTTAGTGTTATGGAAGCCAGCATTTTTTGGCGTAAAACCCCATTTAATTATCAAAGGCGGAATGCTGGCAGCGGCTGCCATGGGCGATCCCAATGCCTCGATTCCCACGCCACAACCTGTACATTATCGACCAATGTTTGGAGCGTTTGGCGTAACCGCTGCGGCAACTTCAATGATATTTTTATCACAGGCAGCCGTAGCCGCTGGCGTGCCGAACACCTTAGCGTTACGAAAACGTATTGGCGTGGTGAGTAATACCCGCACTATTGGCAAAAAAGATTTACTTCATAATGCCTATCAACCCATCATTGAGGTTGATCCACAAACCTATGCAGTAAGAGCGGATGGCTGTTTATTACACTGTGAACCTATGGCAAGTTTGCCCTTTACGCAACGATATTTTTTATTTTAAAGAAAAGGCAGAGGTACTTATGTTAAAACTCACAGACTTTGCACCCGCAGAGACCCCCACCGAAGATAGTTTAATTTTAGCCTTTGAGACGCGGCAAAAAAGTCGTTTTTCTGCCTGCACAGAAGGCGGCGTGAAGGTAGGGTTATTTTTACCGCGTGGCTCAAGCTTACGTTCCAATGCTGTTATCACAGGACCTGAAAATATCCACATACGTATTCACGCCGCACCAGAACAGGTCTCGGTGGGACAGACTGAGGATGCTTTATTATTTGCTCGTAGTTGTTACCATTTAGGTAATCGCCATATTGCTTTGCAAATATTGCCTAATGAAGTCCGTTATTTACGTGATCATGTGTTGGATCACATGTTGATAACACTGGGCTTAACCGTAACGCATGAACGCTTACCCTTTGAGCCTGAAGCGGGTGCGTATCATAGTCATGAGCACTGATCTTAGCTTATTGCGGTTATTACAATTGGTCAGTCCAGGCTTACCGATTGGTGTTTACAGTTACTCGCAAGGCTTAGAACGTGCGGTGGCTGACGGTTGGCTTAGCACAGCGGAGAACGCACACGAGTGGCTGCAAGGGATACTGCAACACACCATGACGGCTGTCGATGTGCCTATTTTGTTGCGCTTGTACGACGCATGGCAACAACAGGATCAAGCTAAAATTATGTATTGGAGTCAGTTTTTAGTTGCCTGTAGAGAAACCGCAGAATTACGCGCCGAAGATCGTCAAACTGGTCAAGCTTTAGCAAAATTACTAAGTCAATTAGCGTTACTCGACGCCACCGCTTGGCAACAGTATCCTGCCACCACCTTAGCAACCTTATTCAGTTTGGCAGCCGTGCAGTGGAACATCAGTGCAAAAGATGCGGCACTTGGTTATCTTTGGAGTTGGCTAGAAAACCAAGTTTTATGCGCGGTTAAATTGATTCCCTTGGGGCAGGTTGCAGGACAACAATTGCTGTATTCGTTAGCAAGCAATATTCCGCACTGTGTTAATCGCGCCGAACGCCTAAACGACGATGAGCTAGGCGGCACGGCCTTTAGTTTAGCCTTAGCCAGCAGTCGTCATGAAATGCAATATTCACGCTTATTTAGATCGTAAATTAACCTTACTTAGGAAACTCAATGCAGCACACTTCAATTTTAAGAGTAGGTATCGGTGGCCCTGTGGGCTCAGGGAAAACAGCCTTAGTCGATGCTTTATGTAAAGCCATGCGCGAACGCTATGAAATTGCCGTGGTGACCAATGATATTTACACACGAGAAGATCAACAATTTTTAATTCGCAGCCAAGCCTTAGCAGAAGAACGCATTATTGGCGTAGAAACGGGCGGCTGTCCACACACGGCTATCCGTGAAGATGCTTCAATGAATCTTGCTGCCGTTGATGACTTAATCGCACGTTGGCCAGCACTTGATTTTATTATGGTAGAAAGTGGTGGAGACAATTTAAGCGCAACCTTTAGTCCTGAATTAGCAGATTTAACCATTTATGTTATTGACGTTTCAGCAGGCGATAAAATTCCTCGAAAAGGCGGGCCAGGCATTACTCGTTCTGATTTATTGGTGATTAACAAAATTGATTTAGCCCCTTATGTAGGGGCTTCGCTGGAAGTGATGGAGCGCGATACCAAAAAAATGCGTGGCACTAAGCCGTTTATCCTGAGTAATTTAAAAACGGGTCAAGGGGTGGCGTATATTGTTGATTTTATAATTGAAAAAGGGATGCTGGCTTTGTAGTGGTCAAGTTTTTTAAGACACAGAGATAGGTTGTTTCATAGCCATATTGGCTTCATAGTTATTGGGCGAGACATATCCCAATTTGGAGTGAAGATCCCAACTTGGGGAAGTCATCATGAACAACTAGATAATAAAATCAGTTAATACTGGTCAAGCGGATTACTGGTTAATCATTGAATATATCAGAGAGTTGTTTAGCATCGAACACTCGGTCAGCCCAGTGTTCAATTTCATCAACTGAGGCATTGGAGATTAAACTAATTTTGTCGGCTGGAATAGCGCCAAAGCGCTTAGCTAATAAGCGTTGTAATATGAGCATTTCACCTTCTTGCCTACCTTCTTTCCTACCCTCTTGTTTTCCTTCAACTTTTGCCCCAGCTTTAAGGCCTTCAGCCCATAGTTCTAATCGATCACCAAACATAACTTTAATCTCCTGTAAATCATCCACTTCGGGAAGCACGATAGCGTAGTTTTTCTTTCTTTTCAACGTTGCTCTGATCCAGATAGCAAATACACGCTTTAAATCGGGTCTATCTTCTAACCAGTCGTTTAATAGGCCGATTAACTCTATGATAGTGGTCGGCTCACTGAACTGTTCAAATCGAAATACGGCTGCTACTAAGTTTTTAAGTGACGCCAGTTCCGTATCAGAATAAGCATTCTCTGCAATCAGATGATATTTTAAATGCGGTGTAAAGCTCGCTAGAAAAGGTGGTAATACTGGTATTAAATCCGCAATATCTGTTTTAGCTGTCCAAGTTTGATTACCGTTATATAAAACAATCGGTAAAATCGGCGGTAACAAGCCTTTTACATGACCTTCTTTGATTAAATCTTGGTACAACAAGCCAACATAAACCATCATACGAAGCGCCATATATTTATCAACACGGCTTTGAAACTCTATCAACAGATACAAGTACACCCAATCTCCCTGCACTTTAACTCGCCAGACGATATCATCTGCACGTTCTCTGAGATCTTCTGTGATATAAGAACAGGGCATTTTTTCGAGGGTTGAATAATCCAGAGATTGTAACCATTCATCAGGGATAAAGCCCATGATAAGGTCACGCACTAATTCTGGGTTAGAAAACAGAAACTTATAACTACTATCATGGGGTTTTTTCATGAGCTGGATTATAGGCGTTTAAACTAACCTGTATAGGTATTTATTCTTCGGTTGATAAAACGCATAATAAGGGATAGACCATGGTTTATGAAGATGCAGCCATATACGGCTGCACAGCAGATCAATGCAGAGTGGATTCGGCGCAGTAGCGCCGACTCTCTTTATTCCACTTCTTTTTATCGAGGCTACTTTTCAACGATAGTTGCAATATTAAACGTTTGAGAGACCCCGTCTCGCTTGAGAGGTAAAAACACCGTTATTAATCTACACTTCCGGTTAATCATCTTTAAAAATATAAACGTGGTACGTCCCCTATTACGTCATAAACTAACCCTCACTTGGATGCTTCCTCGTGAGGGTTTTTTGTTCGATTGTTTTCAAGCTTACGAGTGTGCGGCGGTTTGCTGGCGCGAAACCACCCTACGACATACGGACTTTATTACGTATATCAAAGATAATCGAATCTAATTCCTCGATTCCGTTTTACTTCATCGTGGCTACTTGCTTAGGCACAAATCTACAAGGACTCAAAAGTATAGTGGACCCTGAAATCCGGACAATAGTTTAAGCTATGC